>NZ_CAPAEZ010000030.1:0-28555 GCF_948576815.1 uncultured Allobaculum sp. | reverse complement strand
AGCGTATCTAATATTCAGTCTCGCGTATACCCGTCGATTGTTTGACACTTACATAGTCGGATCCGACGGATTCAAAACAAAACGGCTTCAAAGAGGAAAGAAAACAATATTGAAGGACAGTCTTTCGTATATCTGGATATGAAGTGGCTGAAGAAAATGAGCGGACCGTTCTGTCTTTGTGCTCTGCTGCTCTTGTCGTCTTCGGGAAGACTTTCTCCGATGCCGTTAGATAAGCAGGCGCCCGATACGATTGAAGCGGAAATCAAAGGTGAAGTCGTCGCTCCGGATGTTTACACGATCAAAAATGGGGCGACGATTCAGGATCTGATTGCAGAAGCGGGCGGGGAAACCGAAGGCGCGGATCTTTCCCGCGTTTCCCTTCAGGAAGAAGTGAAAGCGCATGAAGTGATTGTGATCGCCAAAAAGAAAGCCGATCCCCAGGCGCAGCCGATTCGAATCACCATGGCAAGCAAGGAAGAACTGATGACTTTGCCGGGGATCGGCGAATCGACGGCGCAGAAAATTCTGGCGTATCGCGAAGAACATGGCTTTTTCAAACTGGAAGATCTGATGGAAGTGCCTGGCATTGGCGAAAAGAAGTTTGAAAAGCTGAAGGATCGAATCGCGCTGTGAGAAAACGGACACGAGCGCAGACAGTCGATCCAGCGGCTGCGGCTTTATCGGCCCGCTCAAATCGAGGACAGAGCCGCTGGAAAAATGGGTGGGAAAAAGGGAAAGCCTGGGCGAATGCACCAAAAGGCAAGGATGATGCGCCGTGGCTATGCCTGGCGATCGCTTTCTGGCTGATTTTATGGATTGATCGAGTCTGGCTCTGCGTGGCTGCCATTCTGGCAGGGGCCTTATGGCTGAACTGGCGATTTCGTCACGGCTGGCCTGTCCTGGTGTGGATTGGACTGGGCGCTTTCGCGATCGGTGTTCTCATGGGATCAGGCGCGGCTTCCCAGCGCGTGCCGCAGGAGGGAGAATACCGGATTTGTGAAATTCGATCCGGCTATGCGATGGCTTCGAATAAACGGGATTCGGTAATCGTTTATGAACCGGAATCATTCGTTCTGGATCAGACCGTGTTTCTTTCGGATTTTGAACGCATCCATTCGGCGGACAATATCGGTCTGTTCAGCTTTGGCCGCTACGTGGCGCAAAAGGGGATTTACTACAGCGCAGCCCCTCCAAAGGACGATCAGAATACTCCACAGGCGCAGAATCTGGCTCATCCAGAAAAAGCCAGACGACAGGAACCGGAAACGATAAAAGCCAGAGTCTGGCGCTTTGTAAATTCGAGACGAGCTGCGTCGCTGTATCGCCTGCTGATTTACGGGATAAACGACAAAGACGAACTGGACTGGATCGGGACGCTCGGACTGCCGCTGATGGGATTGCTGGGGGTAATAAAAAAGCGGCTGCCGAGAAGACTGTATAAACCGCAGGTCAGTCTGGCGGTGTTTGGAATTCTTGGCGGATTTGCGCTGATCGTTCCGGTTTCGATTTCCGTGATGCGCATGGCGGTATTTCTGATCGCTTCAACGCTCTTTGAAAATCGGGCTAAACGCCTGTCCTTTTCTATTCTGACTATGCTTCTGATCTGTCCGCAGTCTGCACGAAGCATGAGTCTGGTTTTGCCGGGCGCCATTTTGTTTTTTACGCGGTTTGTAGAAGGGAGCGGTCCAAAGCGCTTTGTTTCTTCCTGTGTCTGCGTTCTTTGCCAGATCGCCTTTACGGGCAAGGTCAATTTGTTTTTCCTGCTGGCCTTTACGTGGCTGAGGCAGCTCTTCGGGTGGCTTTTCCTGCTGAGTCTGCTCGGTCTGTTCTGGGAAGAGTGGGGCACGGTTCTGGAGAAGGGCCTGTCGTCTCTGGATGTTTCGTTTGAAGCCTTCGATCTGCATGGAATGGCACCGCTCTGGTATTTCGTGCTGCTCTGCATGGTGCTGATGGCGATCTGCTGGAAATGGAGCAAGGGCAGAGTACTGCTTTGTCTGGTGCTCTTTGGCCTTTATCCGGCAATATGGCATTTTGATCCTTTTTATCACGTGTATATACTTTCCGTTGGACAGGGAGACGCCACTGTCCTGGTGGAGCCTTTCATGAAAAGCGTTGTTATGATCGATGCCGCCGGGCGATTTAATCATGACAATGCCTCCGAGCTGTTTATCCCGTTTTTTCAAAGCCGCCAGATTTCTCAGCTCGACGCGCTGATCGTAACGCATGGCGACTTTGACCATAACGGAGCGGCGGCTTCGCTTTGCGAACAGTTTCCCGTAAAGAAGAAGATCGAGGAAAGCGGCCAGATCGTTCCGGTCGACTATCCATTCGAACTGCTGCTGCCGCAGCGACAGGCCGATCCCGACGACGAAAACGATCAGAGCCTGATCAGCCGCTTCGCCTTCGACGGCTTTTTCTATCTTTGGACGGGCGATGCTTCGACAGCGATCGAAGAGCAGCTGCTCGATCGGTATGTCCTGTCTTCGGATGTGCTGAAACTTGGTCATCACGGCTCTTCGACGAGTTCTTCCTGGGACTTCATAAAAGAATGCGATCCCCAGCTGGCTCTGATTTCCGCCGGCTATAAAAACCGGTACGGGCATCCGTCCAATGAAGTACTTTTGCGCCTGAGCGAACTGGGCATTGATCGTCTGAATACCGCGGATCATGGCATGGTTCATCTGCAGAGTTTTCACGGCTGCATGAAAATTGAAACCGCCGATGGCCTGACGGCCTGGATCGGGAACAAAAAAGAAAAGGCAGCCTTGCCAAAACAGGAGACTGCCAGAGAAACAGATTCTTAGAGTTTGCGGTTTTACTGCGGATTGGAGAAAGCCCAAAGCTCGGAACACTCGCTAAGAACCGCATCGATGTCCCAGAGCGTATCGCTGTGACGGATGGAATTGGGGTCGTTGATGCGAAGCTGTCCATTTTCCAGACCGGTCGCCACGATGAAATGACCGGTTCGGGTAAATGTGCCCGGAAGCATGTGCAAAATAACAGGCTTGCCGGCTTCCAGCGCCTGCCGCAGCGCGTTCGTATCTACCGGCAGCGTTTCACAGTTCAGATCCAGCGCAGCAGCGGCTTCGGGAAAGAAGGCGGAGGAGGTGCCCATTCCGGAATAGTAATCGCCAAGCGCAACATCCAGATCGGTCAGAACCCGCGGCGTCAGGGTCGGATCCTGTTTGAGCCAGGAAGCGACCATCGACAGGCACGTCGGGCCGCATCCGCCCACCCAGATCATGGTATCGGCCAGCGGTTGCCAGCCCCAGCGTACGTCCCACTGTAAAAGGCGCGGGACGCTCTCCAGACTTTCCTGAAGGGAAGAGACAGGGGTCTGATACTGTGCGTCTGCCGATTGCGGCCAGGTTCGAATGAAATCGTATCGATCCGGATCGCGAAGGAAAAAGGCGAGAAGCGCATCGGTGTACTGATCGGCGTCCAGAAAGAGAACGTAGGCTTTCTGCTGATCGGGCCCAGGGGTTAAGGCAGCTTCCTTGAGCGCGTAAAACGTTTCGTCGCTAATCTGCTCCGGCTTTTCGCGCTGGTTAATTTTTTCTTCGTCCGGTTGCGTGCTCTTTTCCACGGTATCCCGCAGATGTACAGCCATCGTGGAAAGTGCATCCGAAAGAACGGTCCGGCTGGCCGAATTCTCTGCCTGCTTTTTTGCACTTGTTTTGGCCTGCAGTGCGCAAAAGCCAAAACTGCTCAGGCTGACCGCCGCAATCAGAAGGGTCATCGCCAGTGTCATCCCGGTTCTGGATGCACGCTTTGAAACCGTCTGCCTGGTTTTTAAAGAATTGTATTCTGCGTTTTCCGGCTTCATAAAAATTCTCCTTTTCGTTTTTAAATAGGATTTCTGTCTTTCGGTCAAATCATATTGATCCTCCCTGCAGAGTCTGGTCGGTTCAGAACAGGATGGCAGCCTGCAAAAAAACAGAGGCAGACGAATCGGCCTCTGTTCGTAATCAAGTACAGCTTTGCGGCTTCGGGTTTAAGCCTGCTTTTCGGAATCTTCGTCCTTATGAAGAATGTCCGTGAATTCTTCGCCGGTGATCGTTTCTTTTTCGTACAGATACTTGGCCAGTTCATGAAGTTTCATGACGTGGTCATTCAGGATCTGGTACGCCTCTTTGTAGGCTTTGTTGATCAGTTCGATCACTTCGCGGTCAATGGCTGCGGAAGTGTCAGAAGAGCAGGCGAGCGAAGTGTCGCCGCCAAGGTACTGGTTGTTGACCGTTTCAAGAGCGGTCATGCCAAACTGATCGGACATGCCCAGACGGGTGATCATCATGCGGGCCGTCTTGGTCGCCATTTCGATATCGTTGCTGGCGCCGGACGTGATGGAGTGGAAGATCAGATCTTCCGCGGCACGGCCGCCGCAGTACGTAACGATGCGGGAATACAGCTCGTCTTTGGTCAGCAGGTTGTTTTCTTCTTCATCCACCTGCATCGTGTAGCCGAGAGCGCCTTTGGTTCGCGGAATGATGGTGATCTTGTGAACCGGTGCGGCATCGGTGCAGTAGGCGGAAACCAGCGCGTGACCGATTTCGTGGTAGGCGACAATCATGCGTTCGCGCGGAGAAATAACTTTGTTTTTCTTCTGTTCGCCGGCAATGACGATTTCAATGGCTTCTTCCATATCGCGCTGGGTCACCTGTTTGCGTCCGTCGCGGACGGCGAGCAGAGCGCCTTCGTTAACGATGTTGGCCAGGTCGGCACCGGACGTACCGGCGGAAGCGCGGGCGATCATGTTGTAGTCGATATTCGGGGAGGTCTTGACGTTTTTGGCGTGAAGCATGAGGATTTCGCGACGGCCTTCAAGATCCGGCAGTTCAACCGGAATGCGGCGGTCGAAACGTCCCGGACGGGTCAGCGCCGGGTCAAGCGATTCCGGACGGTTGGTGGCTGCCAGAAGGACGATGCCCTTCGAGCCGTCAAAGCCGTCCATTTCCGCGAGCAGCTGGTTGAGCGTCTGTTCGCGTTCGTCGTTTCCGTTGAATCCGGAACCGTCACGCTTTTTACCGATCGTATCGATCTCGTCGATAAAGATAATGCAGGGCGCGTGCTTTCTCGCTTCCTTGAACAGGTCGCGAACGCGGGCAGCACCGCGGCCGACAAACATTTCCACGAATTCCGAACCGGCAATGAAGTAGAACGGAACGCCGGCTTCACCGGCTACCGCACGGGCCAGCAGCGTTTTACCAGTTCCCGGAGGGCCGACTAACAGCGCGCCTTTTGGCATTTTCGCACCGATTTCGGTGTACTTTTTCGGTTCGTTCAGGAAGTCGACCATTTCCTGCAGGTTCTGCTTGGCTTCATCCTGGCCGGCAACGTCCTTGAACGTCGTGTGGGTCATTTCGCCTTTATAGACTTTGGCATTGGATTTTCCCATGCCCATATTGCCGAATCCGCCAAACGGGAATCCGCCACCGGAGCCGCCGTCATCATCGCCGTCGTCATCCGATGGATTGGTGAACTTGAAATCCGCGGATCCGGAAGACATTCTCTTTCGCATGGAGCGGAAGAGCCACCAGACCATGCCCCAGATGAGAATCCAGGGAAGCAGGGAAATCAGAACGCTTACGAAGACGTTGTTTTCCCGCTGCGGAATTTCTTCAAACTTCACATCCCCTTCGATCATGCGGTCCACCAGACCGGGATCGTTGATGAGGGTTGTGGTGTAGACTTTGTTTTCGTCGCCTTTCAGCGTATAACGGGCGGTATCGCCGCTGATCTGAACTTCATCCACTTTTTTGTCCGTAACTTCCGAAACAAACTGAGAATAAGGCACAGCCGAAGAAGAACGGTTAAAAACTGTGGAGGGAAAAAGCAGAAGGCAGAAAACAATGATCATCGCAAAGGTGAGGATCAGATATTTCAGGTTCTTGCTGGCGGGCTTTTTCGATCCGCCATTTTTGTTTTGAGAAAAGTTCATGGAACCTCCATTCCAGGATTCGAACGCGGTTCGATCCGGGGGCTGTTTGAATGAATCCTATTATGACGCAGAATTAGCACAAGTACAGTAAGAGTGCCAGCCTTCGTCAATTTCACAAAATTTGGATTTTTTCTTCGAAAAGCGGGTAAGAAGGTCGGAAGAAAAATTTATCCATTCTCTGTAACAATATCGTACCCATCTGTTTCAGTCCTCAAAAATGAACGACAAAATCCTGTCTTGCAGAAGAGAACAGTTTGAAGATACAGGTCCAGAACGGCTTTGCCAATGGAAGAAATAGAGAATACCTCTCAACAATTTCTTAAGACAGACCGATAAGGTTTGCCCTTGCGCAGGAAGCCTGCCGCAGCCCTTTATTAGAGCGAAAATAATAAGGTACACAGGTCCGGTATCTATCGCGGATCTGATCGTTTTTTCGTACAGAATGACAGGAGTTTTGCCCGAAAACGGGAAGAGAAAACCAAAAATAAAGCAAAACGCTCGCGATACGCTCATGCTGAATATAGAAAAAGACGTTTCGTTCTTTCAAATACGCACGACAATGTATTTTCAGCAACAGACGTTGTTTTTAAAAAGAAAACCGTGTCATTTCCAAAAGCGAAACGCCGACAGGCAAAGGATTTTAAGGGGATCCAGGCGAACGAAAACAGGGGAAAAGAGAAAGCGGCTGCGCGCTGTGGGCAGGCGGCAGTGTACAAAAGCAGGGAATTTGAGAAAGGAGACGGAAATGAAAAAAGGACGAAAGATTTTGTCGGTGATCTTCTCGCTTTCGCTGCTGAGCCAGCCATACTCCATTTATGGAACGTCCGGCCCGAATGCACAGGAAGAAACGCTGCCTGAAACCGGAGAAGTCCGGCCAATGATTGAAGCCCTTTCGCAAAGCGCCGATCCAGATGCGGTCCTGTCGGCTGACTCTGAAGCGGCATCGCAGCCGCAGGAGAGCGTGCGAAAGAAGGCGAGCAGCTATCGCTACGCAGACGGATCCCGCGGCTTTTTTGCGTATCGAAACCAGAGCGAGGCGCTCCAGATTCTGAACGAAAAAGCGGCGTATACCGAAATGGGCGCCGAACACGACGCGACCAGTCTGAAAAACATGCTGAAGTCGCTGGATATTCTCGAGGATGCCAACACGATCCGACGCTTTCTGGACAAGAGCGAATACAGGATCACGGACGCCCTGATGGCGCATTCGCAGATTCGGGCCAACTGGTCGTACGATCAGTATCACGAAAACGAAAATTACGATCATGCGCCCCTCGACTGGGTATCCAAGCCCGCCGGCTGGATCAGCTGGGCGGAAAACCTCGATAATTTTGGATCGCCCGATCTCGACATGCTTCAGAGAGGCAATCTGGCAATGCCGCGAAATTCCTTTGACGGCTGGTATTACTACGAAAAGGAACGGTACGAAAGCACAGCGGGAGCCAGTCTGGACGATCCGACGTATGGCCACTATGCGAACCTGATTCAAAATTACGCGTATGCCGGCGCGGCGTACATTCCCTTTGAGGACTACCGCGGACAGGAATACGGTACGGAACTGCAGAACTTTATGAATTATCGAAGCGCACCCGCGCAAAGCTATACGGTCGCGCAGTATCGCCGGCTTTTAGAAGACTATATTCGCCAGCTGCCCGACGCCCCGCTCTTTGTGAATGCAGTACTTTCCAATGTGCCAGACTGCACGTATACCGGCGAGGCGCAGACACCGGCAGCAACGGTCACCCTGGTCGATGCCGTTCTGATCGAAGGCCAGGACTATACCCTGCAGTATCAGAACAATGTGAACGCGGGAACCGCCACAATCATCGCGACGGGATGCGGCAAGTATTCCGGAACCGTACGAACGACGTTTGAGATTGCGCCCAGATCCATCGAATCGGGATCCGTTTCGGGAATGCCGGGAATGGTGCGCAGTCTGGCCGAACTCGAAGCGGCTGACCTGCAAGTCGAATGCGACGGCCATCAGCTGGTCAAAGGTGTCGACTTCACGGTGGAATGCGAAGAGCTGCCGCTGGGCGACAATTATCACACGCCGTATCAGGCGATGATCCGCGGGATCGGTAACTACTGCGGCGAGAAGCAGGAGCCTGTATTCGGCCCCATGCGCATCGATGTGCTGGCCGATACGTATCCCATTGCGGATGTCACGTACACGGGAGAACCGCTCACTCCGCCGGTAACGCTTTCCTACGGACGCATTTTGCAGGAAGGTGAGGATTACACGCTACGTTATGTGAACAACTGCAACGCGGGGGAAGCCTCGGTCGTCATCGAAGGCATCGGCAGTTATGGCGGAACGATTACCCAGACGTTCCAGATTCGTCCCGAGTCGATCGGCAATGCCGTCGTCTCCAGTCTTCCCGAATCCGTAAACAGTCTGTCTGAACTTCAGAACGTACAGCCGTACGTACAGAACGGCTTCACGCCGCTTATCGAAAATCAGGATTACACGGTGGCGCGCGAACAGGTGACCAGCGCGCAGGGAACCGATTATTTCCGTCTGACGATTACCGGCAAAGGCAATTACAAAGGAAAACTGGTTCGAACCTGGGGCGGACCGAAGACGCTCGAAAATGCGTGGATGTCCAGTCTGGACGATCTGATCTATACCGGAAAGGCGCTTCGGCCCCGTCCAAACCTCTGGTTTAACGAAACCCTGCTCGTGGAAGGCCAGGATTACCGGCTTCACTATACGAACAATGTGAACGCCGGCGAAGCGACGATCACCGCGATCGGCATGGGAGACTATTCCGGATCGCTTTCCCAGACGTTCCGCATTTCCATCCGCTCCATCAGCAACGGCGTCCAGATTGAGGGAATTCCCGATTACGCGGATCTCGATCAGCAGATCGACGAAGACGATCCGATTCTGGTCTGTGACGGCGTGGAAATTCCCCGCAGCGACTATACGGTGGACCTTTCGCGTGTCGAGTGGGAAGGGCAGGCGTACGTCTGGCGTTTTACCTTTACCGGCGTAAACAACTGCACCGGCATTTTGCATAATGCGGTCTACCGCAAGGAAGATCTGTCCAGACTTTCACTTTCCATCGACGATCAGACGTTTACCGGGCAGGAAATCCGTCCGGAAATTTCCGCGATTCTCGACGGCGTGCCGTTAAGCGAAAACTGGAACTACACCCTGCGCTTTCTGCACAATGTGCATGCTGGCACCGCAACCGTCATTCTGACGGGCATCGGCGCCTACGCGGGCGAAAAGCGGGTTGACTTCCAGATTTTGCCGGATACGGTACGGAATCTGGATATCGAGGTCGATCACGTACGCGAAATTCAGAACGCCCAGCAGCTTGAGGACAACATGCGCGTTCTCATCCGGGAAACCCGGCGGCCGGCCGATCCGGCCGACTACATCGCGGAAGTCGTTTCCGTCAATCTCGACACGCACCGCGCTGTGATCCGTCTGACGGGGAAGCGGGACTATACGGGTTCGCGGGAGTTCATTTTCGATATCGGCGGACCGAGAGAAGATGAAATCAGGCCGGAAGACAGCACGGCAATGTACCGTCTGTACAATCCGAACACCGGCGAACATTTTTACACCGCCGATTCGCGCGAACGGAATTATCTTTCGAGCATCGGCTGGAACGACGAGGGACTGGCGTGGATCGCGCCCGTACAGTCGCACACGCCGGTGTACCGTCTGTACAATCCCAACGCCGGCGATCATCACTACACGCCGGATCCGCAGGAATATATTTTCCTGCAAAACGCCGGCTGGCAAAGCGAGGGCATCGGCTGGTATTCCGATGACGCCAGAGGACAGGCGCTGCTTCGTCTGTACAATCCCAATACGACCGGCGCGGGCGCCCATCACTACACCACCGACGCGCATGAACGCGATTATTTGCAGAATATCGGCTGGAAAGATGAAGGCGTCGGCTGGTACGGAAAAGCTCAGTAGATCCGCCTGCAGGCGCTTCCTGCCCAAAATCAGTCCAGAAACACAGAAATACAGAAATACAGAAATACACAAACCTGGAAATCCAGAGATACAGATACACGAAAAGCCGGCCGCAGTCTGAACTGCGGCCGGCTTGGTTTATGTGCAGAGAAATGGATGGTCCTGGGCTAGTCGAATTTCTTTCGGCGCTTGGTGGACAGCTTCATCATTTCCTTCATCGTCCGGGAATCGTCATTTTTGAGCGCTTCCTTGAAGTCTTCAAGCGTGGTCTGGAACTGCTCGATTTCCTTGAGCAGCAGATCTTTATTGAGCAGGAAGAGTTCGCTCCACATTTCCTCATTAATGGAAGCAATGCGGGTCAGATCGCGGAACGAGTCGCCGGTGTATTCGACCAGATGCTCATTTTCGTGGGTATCCATCAGCGTAACGGCGATCACGTGCGTCAGCTGGGAGAGAAAAGCGATCATTTCATCGTGCTCTTCGGCGGAAAGAACGGAAATGTTCTTGCAGCCGAGGTCCTTGGCTAAAGAGCTGACCTTGACGATGCTGGACGCTGTGTTTTTTTCGTGCGGAATCAGGATGAAGTTGGCTTGCCGGAAAATTTCCGGATTGGCGAATTCAATGCCTTTGGATTCGCGGCCGCACATCGGGTGAATGGACATGAGCTCAAGGTCGTCGCGAAGAATTTCCTGAACCGGCTCCATGACCGCACGCTTAACGCCGCTGATTTCCAGCAGCAGCGTGCCGGGTGCAAAGTGGCTTTGCCATGCGGCGATCCAGTCTTTGAGCAGGGTGGGATAAATGCAGAAAATGACCATTTCACACTGGTTCAGACCGGAAGAGAAATCCGCAAAGCCTTCATCAATCCAGCCTCTTTCCTTAGCCTGACGAAGGGAATGTCCGTTGGGATCGAAACCGAGAACCCGCCAGCCGAGTTCCTTCATGCGTCCGCAGAAGGACCCGCCCATTACGCCAAGACCGACAACACCGACAGTTTTCATGAACGTACTACCTTTCCTTTCAAAGCCAGAAGATCGTTAAAGAAATGCGGATAGCTTTTCGTGACGGCCTGGGCATCCTGAATCTGTTCAGGACTTTTCGCGCAAAGACCGAAAATGGCCATTGCCATGGCGATGCGATGATCGTTATGGCTGTCGACGACAGCCGGATGATCGAGACAGTAGGAAGACTGGCCATGAATAATAATTTCGTCTTCCGTACTCGTAATGTCCACGCCCCATTTGCGCAGTTCGTCTTCCATCGCCGCAATCCGGTCACACTCTTTGTAGCGCAGCCGGGAAGCGTGAGTAAGAACGGTTTCTCCCGGGCAACAGGCGCCGAGCACGCAAAGAATCGGTCCAAGATCCGGACAGTCGGCTAGATCAAAGGTAAAGCCGTGCAGCCGGCCTTTGACAGCCTGCAGGCCCTGACTGGTCCAGTGGAGCGTTCCGCCGGCTTTTTCGATGGCCTGTGTGATGACGGCATCGCCCTGCAGGGAATCGGGATTAAGACCTTCGACGACAATGGACGCGCCCAGGGCGCCGGCTACGAGAAAGAATGCGGCCTGCGACCAGTCGGCTTCGATGCTTACGCTGGCCGGCTGATAGTGCTGATCGGGCGTGATGCGATAGCCGTTTTCTGAGGGCTCTTCGATGTGAACGCCAAACGTCTTCATCATGTCCGCGGTCAGGCGCACATAGGACTGGGACTGATACGGCGGAAGCACCGCGATTTCCGCGCCGCCAATAAGCGGTGCACTCATAAGCAGTCCGGAAATGAACTGGCTGGAAATGCTGCCATCGAGCGTGAACAGACCGCTTTTTAAAGGGCCCTGGAACGTGATGGCTTCGCCGGACTGTTCAAATTTCAGATTCTGTTCGGCAAAGATGTTCGCATAGACGCCCATCGGCCGGGAAAGCAGGGACGGCTTGCCCAGAAAGCGGACTTCCTCCGGACCGGCAGCGGCGATCGGAATCAGAAAGCGGATCGTCGAGCCGGATTCAAAGGCATCCAGCACTGCCGGCTTCTGGGGATCGTTTTTTGCGGGATTGCATCCGCGAATATGAAGGGTACGAAAAAGCGGGCCAGAGCCGGGGTCTTCTTCAATGTGCGCGCCTAAAGCCTGCAGGCAGCCGATCGTGGCTTCCATGTCCTTGGAATGGCCAAGATGGGTAATGACGGATTCGCCGTCGGCCAGACCGGCGCAGATCAGGGCGCGGTGGCCGAGCGATTTGGAAGGCGGAACGCGAAGCGATCCTTCAAGATCGGAGGGTTCAATCCAGACTTTCATTACACAGTCTCCTTTCCATCCCCTGCAGAGGGCTGCGGTTTCGAATCGGATTTTCCAGAAGCAGGCGCTTCAAACGGGCGCAGCGCTTCCTTAGTCATCCACAAATCGAGCAGACAGAAGGCGGTCATGGCGTCAACGACCGCTCTGGCCCGGTGAATAATCGCCGGATCGTGCCGGCCCTTGATCGCCAGCTTGACGTTCTGTCGGGTCTGATAGTCCGCGCTGTCCTGTTCGAGATAAATCGAGGGGGTCGGCTTGATGCACGTCTGAAACAAAATCGGCATGCCGTTGGTAATGCCGCCGTTGATGCCCCCGTTGTTATTGGTTTCGGTATACAGGTTTCCGCAGTCATCGGCCTGAATCGGGTCGTTGGCCTGCGAGCCCGTCATGGACGCAAAGCCAAAGCCGGCACCGAAGCTGACGCCTTTGATGGCGGGAATCGAGAAAAGCCCGTGCGAGAGACGGCTTTCTGCGGAGTCGAAAAACGGTTCGCCTACACCGGCGGGAAAGCCGGTAACGCCCGTCTGCAAAATTCCGCCTACGCTGTCGAGTTCGGCCGAAGCGTTTTCGATGACCTCCTGCATGCGCGCGCTCACTTCATCGTCCGCGGCTGGAAATTCCAGCGCGGAAAGCTTATCGAGCAGCGATTCGAGCTCGGCGGGGTTCAGACTGGCCATGGAAACGGCGTTGACATGACCAAGCTGGAGAATCTGGGTGCCGATGTGCACGCCTTTGGATTCAAGAATCTGGCGGCAGATCGCACCCGCGGCAACGACCGGCGCGGTCAGCCGGCCGGAAAAGTGACCGCCGCCGCGATAGTCCTGCCAGCCGTTATATTTTTCAAACGCGCTCCAATCCGCGTGGCCCGGACGCAGGCGCGTTTTAAGCTTCGCATAGTCCTGCGAGCGGGTATTGGTGTTTTCAATGAGAAGGCAGAGCGGGGTGCCGGTCGTATGGCCTTCGAAAAAGCCGGAGACGATCCGGACCTGATCGGCTTCCTGCCGCTTTGTGGATAAGGCGCCTTTGGCTTTGCGCTTTTCCATTTCAAAGTTCAGCTTGTCCAGATCGATTGCAAAGCCGGCAGGCAGTCCGTCCAGAACGGCACCGATCATTTCGCCGTGGCTTTCTCCAAAAATGGTCAGCGCAATCTGTTCACCGAATGTGTTTTTCATACGGATCTTCCTCCATCATCTGATCGAGATGCCCAACATCCCGGGTCTCAAAGCGGAAATGGCCGGGTTCATCGACGATGACGCAGGCGATGCCGGTATCGTTTCCTTTTTTGTCGCTGCGAATGAGGCGGGACGCTTCCTGACGGTCAAAGTCATGAATTTCCGGAAGATGGAGCTTCTCGTAAATGCGCAGCACGCGCTCTTTGAGTTGAGGATTTTCAATAAAGTAAAGCATGCCTGTCGCAACGCATTCGCCATGCAGATAGTCATGGTCCGGATAGCTGCCTTCAATGGCGTGGCCGATGGTGTGACCAAAGTTCAGCGCCTTGCGCAGGCCGGCTTCCTTTTCGTCCTGTTCGACGACGATCCGCTTCAGATCGATCGAACGGGCAATGATGGCGTCGATATCGAGCGTATCCTGTTCAAACATCGCGATGAGTTCGGGATCAAAGAGCAAACCCATTTTCAGCGCTTCGGCTAGACCGGCTGAAATCTGTCTCGCATCGAGCGTAGAGAGAACGTCGGGATCTATGATGACGGCTTTTGGCTGCCAGAAGGCGCCGACGATGTTTTTGACCGGTCCGAGATCGACCGCAGTCTTGCCCCCGACGGAAGAGTCGACCTGCGAGAGAACGGTCGTGGGAATGTTATAGAAATCAATGCCGCGCATGTAGCAGGCAGCAGCAAAGCCAGCCATGTCGCCGGCGACGCCGCCGCCCAGCGCGATGGCCTGACTTTTGCGGTTGAGACCGGCATTGCACATAGCGATCAGCAGCTGTTCGAAAGTCTGCAGATTTTTCGAACCTTCGCCCTGCTCAAAACAAAAAACGTCCAGATGATCAAACTGTCCTGCGGCCAGATCCACCCATTTTTTTGGGATCCCGGAATCGCAGACCAGAATCGACGGACGGCTGGTCTCAAGGCGTGAAGAAAGGTTTTGCAAAGCTCCGCGCTCAATCCAGATGGGATACGAGGAGCCGGGAAGATTTACATTCAGTTTCATAATCGGTTTCCTTTTTACACGCTATTTTAGCATTCCTTTACACGACATCCGAATATCGGGAAGGATCGCCCGGACAAATTGATTTTTAAATGCACCAAACGGTCATTTTAAAGCCGCTGGAAAAGAGAAAGACGAAGACCGGAAAATCCGTTCGATTCCGGTCGAACCGGCCTGGCGAACGAAGGAGATGCGAGAACGAATCCGCCCGAATAGGCTCTGCGCTTCTTTCTTTCGTGCGGTTCGGGTGATTCGTGCACATCCGCCCATAAAAAAACGCCAGCCTGAGCTGGCGCGATGGGCGAAAGGGGATGGAAAGCGGCGATCAAGTGCAGGCGAGCGTGCGTCAGCGGACCGATTGCTTCATTCGATGCTTAAAGCGTATTTTCGAGAATCAATTCTTCGGTTTCACCGGAAAGCTTCTTGTCGAACTTTTTCTGATCGTGAATGGCTTTTTCCAGACGGCGGTCCTGGTCGTGTTCCAGACGCATCATCGTCAGCGCGTGCTCAAACTGCGTTTTCTGCGATTTGCGCAGAGACGTAAGAATTACGCCGGTAAAGAAGTTCAGGAAGGCGAACAGGGCGATCATCGTGATGATCATCAGTGTCGGCATTTTGAGCACCAGACCGGTGTTGAGGAATTCAATCCAGATCGGGATGAACAGCGCGAGGGCGATGATCATCAGAATAATGGCGATGGTATTGAAAAACGCGAACGGACGCGTATCGCGAAGAAGACGGCCGATGGTGTACAGAACTTTCGTTCCATCGGAAATCGTGTTCAGTTTGGAAACGCTGCCTGCCGGACGGTCGCGGTAGCGGATCGGCAGCTCTTCGAGCTTCATGTTGTGGTCGAGGGCGAAAATCGTCATTTCGGTTTCGATTTCAAAGCCTTTGGACGTAACGGGGAAGGATTTTACAAAGTCCCAGGAAAATGCGCGAAGACCTGTCATGATGTCGCGGACGTTGGAATCAAAAAACGTGTTGATCAGGCCGCGCACCAGACGGTTTCCGGTGTTGTGGAACAGGCGTTTGTTTTCGGTGAAGTACGTGGAAGAAAGGCGGTCGCCGATGGCCATGTCTGCGCCGTGCTCCAGAACGGCTTTTTCCAGTTTCCTGGCATCTTCGGCCGGGTACGTGTCGTCGCCGTCCACAATGATGTAGCAGTCGGCATCGATGTCGCGGAACATGCTGCGGACAACGTTGCCTTTGCCCTGTTTGTGTTCGTAGCGGACGATGGCGCCGGCGTTTCTGGCGATTTCATCGGTGTGGTCGGAGGAGTTGTTATCGTATACGTAAATCTCTGCGTGCGGGAACGCTTCGGCGTAATCGCGGACGACTTTTTCGATTGTGGCCGATTCGTTATAGCAGGGGATAAGAATTGCAGTCTTTTTCATAATGAGTCCATTATAAAGAAAAAAACAGAGGGCATAAAGCAAAACAGAGGGCATAAAGAAAATAGGATGGGCCCCCCATTCGGATGTTTTTGCCAAAGGCCATGGAGGGAAGAAACAGCCCCAAACGCGGTCTGGGTTCTTTCCAAACCGCCGTCCTGGCCAGGAACCGGCGAAACCGGAAGCGCTGCCCTGCCTCTTTCCTTTACGCCCTTTGCAGCAGAGAACACTCTGCTTGAGGGCAAAGTTCATACAGACAAAAAGAGGATTTGATATGGCAAAAAGCTTTAATATAAACCCCTGGCTGTTTCCGATGCCTGCCTATATGATCGGCACTTATAACGAGGACAGAACTACCGACATCATGATGATGGCCTGGGGCGGCATCTGCGCCGAAGACATGGTGGCGCTGAATCTGGCTGAAGAGCACAAAACGGTCGCCAATCTTAAGGCGAAAGGCGCCTTTACCCTGGCTGTACCGTCAGTAAAGACGCTTCGCGAATCCGATTATCTGGGCACGGTGTCCGGGAATCGCGTTCCGGATAAGTTCGAGCGTACGGGCCTGCATTCTGTGAAGAGCGAACATGTCGACGCACCGGTTATCACGGAGTATCCCATGACGCTCGAATGTGAAGCTGTGGAAATGCAGGAACAGCCGTACGGTCTGCGCATTCTTGGACGAATCGTCAACATCCTCGCCAGTGAGGACGTTCTCGATGAGCAGGGACGCATCGATGCAGGCAAGCTGAACAGCTTTGTCTTCGATTCGATGCGAAACGGTTATTACGCCAGCGGCGAACCAGTCGGTCAGGCCTGGCATTCCGGAGCCGGCCTGCTGAAGAAATAGAAGGTCTTGCCATGGCAAAACGCATTGTGATTCTCAATGGAAGTCCGCAAAGAAAAGGAAATACCGCGGCGCTGACGAAAGCCTTCAGCGAAGGGGCAAAAGCGCGGGCCATACGGTCACGGAGTTTTTCCCGGACGATCCCGGACGATATGAACATCCACGGCTGCCGCGGCTGCTTCTGCGCAAACAGCGCGCTGGAAATGCCGTGCGTACAGCACGACGATATGGCTAAAATTTATCCGGCCATTAAGGAAAGCAATGTCGTCGTCCTCGCTTCGCCGCTCTATTACTGGACGCTCAGCGGTTAGCTTCGTGCGGCGTTTGACCGGCTGGTCGCGCTCGAAGAAGGCAGGGAAAATCTTCTGCGCGGTCATGGTCGGGCCTGCGCGCTGCTGATGTCTGCCGCCGGCGATGAGTTTGAAGATGTCCTGGACTATTACAATCATCTGGCCGAACATCTCCGCTGGAAAAATCTCGGCCATGTTCTGGCTGGAGGAAACGACAGAGATGGCGATGCTGCCGGCTAGCCGGAACTGGAAGAAGTCCGCAGACTGGTCGCATCGATTCAGTAACTTTTACAAATTCTATTATCCGCAGGCAAAGTGAATCGAAAGAACGGCAAAAAGCAGGAGGCGTTTCATCGGGACACCCTCCTGCTTTTCTGTCCGAATCTGGCCCTCCAGAGCGAAAAGAATCCCCATCGAGAGAATCTGAAAAAGAACGGGAAAAGAACGCGTAAGAGAACGTGTAAAAAGCGCAGAGAATCCGACGGAATCCGCCTGAGTTCTCCCGCGTACCATGCCGGAAAAGGAAAACAATCGAATCGCCAGAAGACGCGATGATAGAATAGGCACGGTGATGTCTATGAATTCGCTTGAAAAAGCAAGAAACACAATTGATAAGATTGACGAGCAGCTGGCTTCGCTTTTTGAAGCGCGTATGAAACTCACGGAAATCGTTGCTGCCTATAAAAAAAAGCACGACATGGCGGTCTTTGATGAAAGCCGTGAAGCGCAGGTTCTCGAAAAAGCAAAACAGAGAATCAGCAAGCCGGATCTGAAGGGCGATTTTGCCCAATGGATGCAGACGCTGATGGATCTATCCAAAAAACAGCAGCGGCAGATGCTCAACGCCAACAAAGTGGCTTACTGCGGCGTGGAAGGCGCGTTTGCCTGCTCGGCCACCCGTACGCTGTTTCCGCAGGCGGAAGCCGTATCCTGCGCGAGCTTTGCGGACGTGTTTAAGAAAGTGCAGGAAAACGAAGTCCGCTATGGCGTTGTGCCTCTGGAAAATTCGAATTCCGGTCTGGTCGGCGAAGTGCTCGATCTGCTTTTCGAATCCGGCCTGTACATTGTTGAGGCCGCGGACATCCGCATACGCCAGTGCCTGCTTGGCGTAAAAGGGGCGCAGCTCAAGGAGGTGCGCTGGGTGTATTCGAAAGATCAGGCGCTCTGGCAGTCCAAGACGTTCCTGGACGCGCTGGGCGTGGAGACGATCTGTTATCCGAATACCGCCATGGCTGCCCAGTATATCGCGCAGCAGGCCGATCCGGCAAAAGCCGCGATTGGAGCCAGAGACAACGCGAGCCTCTACGATCTGGACATTCTTGCCGAAAACATCGAAGGCAGCGCCTCGAATACCACCCGCTTTCTGGTCATTTCAGCCGTTCCGAATGCGCAGGAAAATGAGGTTTCCTCTTTGCTTCTGACGGTACCGGACAGCGCGGGCGCTCTGGCGAAAGCCATTAACGTCATTGCCGCTTTTGATCTCAACATGGACAATCTGCAGTCGCGCCCGGTCAAGAGCCGGCCGTTTGAATATTATTTCTTCGTACAGCTGGCCGGTCATACGTCCAGACAGAATGTGGAAGCCTGTCTGCAGGCGTTAAGTGCCGTCTGTACGTCTGTCCGTTCACTGGGCAGCTATTCCATCAGAAAGGACGATCAGTTATGAGTTTTGTAAAAGACAGCGTAAACCGCAAACCGATTGTGGACACAGTATTTGCGATCGTGGATCAGGCCAAAAAGGCCAAGGAAGAACTGGGCGCGGAAAACGTAACCGACGCGGTTATCGGTTCGCTATATACCGAAGACGGCGTTCTGTGCGCGTTTGATACTGTGTTTTCGACGCTGAAGTCGCTCGACAATAAGAAACTGGCCAAATATGCGGTCAGCTTTACCGGAAACCCGGATTTCCAGGAAGATGTTCTGGACTGGGTGCTCGACGGCAATTCCGATTTGTATAAGGAAGTCATCGCCACGCCAGGCGGAACCGGTGCGGTCGGCATGTCGATTGAAAACTGCCTCGAAGCCGGTCAGACGCTGATCATTCCGGAAATCGCCTGGGGCTCTTACTCCCTCATGGCGCAGATGCACAATCTGAAAACAAAATCGTATTCGCTCTTTGAAGGCGATCATTTCAATCTCGACTCCCTGAAGGCGACATGCAAAGCCGTCATGGAAGAGCAGGACCGTCTGGTTCTGATCATCAATGACCCGTGCCAGAATCCGACCGGCTATTCGATGACCAGAAAAGAATGGGAAGACGTGATCGAATTCCTGAACGAATGCTCCAAAACCCATTCGGTCGTTCTGATCAATGATATTGCCTACATCGACTTTGCCTATGAAGGTGCGAAAGCCAAGGAATATTTCCGCTGCTTCGACAAGATTTCGGACGACGTTGCTGTAATCGTTGCCTTCTCCATTTCCAAATCGCTGACCTCTTACGGTCTGCGCTGCGGTGCAGCCATTCTGATGGCGAAAACGCAGGAAGGCGTGGACGAACTGAAAGTCGTCTTCGAAAAGACCGCCCGCGCGACCTGGTCGAACGTCAACAATGGCGCCATGGAAACGTTCTCGACGATCATGCGTACGAAAAAGGATGAATACCTGGCAGAAAAACAGAAGTATGTGGATCTGCTTAAAGCCCGTTCGGATCTGTTTGTAAAACAGGCCGAAGAAGCCGGTCTGGTTCACTACCCGTACAAGGAAGGCTTCTTCGTCACGCTCGCAATGGACAATGACAAGTGCGACCGCCTGCATGCGGCCCTGATGGAAAACCAGATTTACACCGTCAAGGTCAACAAGGGCATTCGCATCGCCGTCTGCTCCATGCCGCTTCACGTCATCGACGGTCTGGCAGCCCGCATTAAAGCGGTCGAAGACCAGCTCGACTAGATCGTTCCAAACAGAAAAAAACGGCGGAAAACCGTTTTCGATTTTCCATCCGCATCAGTATTTCCCTTTTCCTGTTTTTTCTTCAAGTCCGCAAAGCCGCAAGGCCTGCGGGCTTTTTTACTGCCGAAAGCCGCGCATTTCTGTCCGGCTGAAGGCGCGGCCGAATCCCTTCAGAATCCGCTCCGGGACAAAATGTGAGAAATTAACAGGTTTTGAGAGATTTAACATCATATAAAGACAATTTTTATGCACAATAAAAGCAAGCAGATAAAAGTGAGAAAAAATCCTCACTCTGCGCGAAGACAAAATGAGCTGAAAATTACGAGAGGTATCGCGAATTTTAATGGATGGTAAACAAAATCGAATTCGAAATAATTATCAATTCATTGTCAATTATTATGCCGGACAGAACAGAAAAACTAAAATAAATGCGTTAAAAAAATACGCTTTATGATAAAATATCCGTGCTTATACCGAAAAGAAATAATGAAAACGAAATAGATTTGGCAGGTGAAACTAATGGAAAGACAAGCTGGAGTCCTTCTTCCTCTTTTTTCAGTTCCTGGAAACCAGGGAATAGGAGACCTCGGACAGAAAACTCAGATGATGATCGATGAACTGACAGATGCCGGATTCAAGATCTGGTCTATGCTTCCCATCAATCCTGTACACGAACACAATTCGCCGTACAGTGCTGTAACTGCCTATGCCGGGGATCCGATTTACATCAATATTGATCGCCTGGCGGAGATGGGACTTCTGACCCAGAGCAGCGTCATCAACTGCAACAAGTTTAAAAACGCTGTGGACTACGATACAGTCCGTCAGTTTAAAGAACCCTTTTTTCAGAGAGCCTTTAAGGCTTTCCGCAAAAACTATAAAAAATGGAAAGAAGAATTCGAACAGTTCAAGCGTGAAGCGTTCTGGCTGAACAACTGGACCGTTTATGAACTGTTCCGCAATCTGAACGACGGCAAAGGCTGGACCGAGTGGGAACTCGACTACCAGGTATGGCCGGAAAAGCAGGGCATCAACCTTCGTCCTTACGTCGAAGAAGTGTTCTATATTCAGTTTTTGCAGTTTATTTTTTATAAGCAGCTTGACGAAATTACCGCGTACGCGCGCAAGAAAGGCCTCCGGCTCATGCAGGATGTTCCGTTTTACGTGAACATGAACAGCATGGAAGTCTGGTCGCACAAGCGGGAATTCATGGTACAGCCTGACGGCAGACCCATTCAGCTGGCCGGCTGCCCGCCTGATCACTACCACGAACACGGTCAGGTGTGGGACAAGCCGATGTATAACTTTGACTACATCAAGGAAGAGCAGTACGTGAACTTCCGCAATCGATTCATCTGGACCGCCAGGAACTTCGACGCGATGCGGATCGTTCATTTCAAGGGCTTTGACTTTATCTGGAAAGTCCCAGAAGACCGCAACCCGGAACACGGCGCATGGTCCGCCGGACCAGGCCGTCCGCTGCTCGAAATGATCAAGAACGATCTTCCCAACGTGCTCTTTACTGCCGAAGATCAGGGTCTGATGCGTCCGACGCTCAAGGAAATGGAAAAGGAATTTTCCATTCCGGTCATGGATGTTCTGCAGTACCGTATGGAAACCAAACTGCTCAAAAAGGCAGCGGCCCCGCTTTCCGCGGTCTACACCTCGTTTTATGACACCCCGACCATTGAACAGGACTACGCTTCCTTTACCAATAACCGCAAGATCGCCCTTCGCCGCTTCTTTAAAAAGCGCGAATACGAGCACCGTTCGTTCCACGACCTCGTGTGCCACTTTGCGATCAACAGCGAAGCCGTTCTCGTTCTTCTTGCCATGCAGGATATTCTCGGCATCAAGGAACAGGGACGCATTAACGATCCGGAAAACGAAGACGTGCCCAACTGGACGTGGAAGCTGAAAGACTTCAAGACGTTCCCGGATGAGCTCCAGAAAGTAAAAGGCTGGCTCGAAGCCGCTGGACGCATTCCGGCAGAATCGGCCGAAGAAGCCTGATTTTCTAAACCGCAGAGCGGAACAAAACAGGAACACAAATCCATCCCACCGGTTTTCACAGCGAACGATTCGCGCCGAAAACCGGTGTTTTTTCTATGTCGAAATGAAACAGAACAGGACTGGACAAAATAGAAGAGAATGGGACCAAACGGGGCTGAACTGGATCTGGACGGATCTGGACGGAATGGGGCAGAAGGGGACGGACATTTTCTCAGCGTCCGCGGCTGCCCGAAGAAGCAGAGCTTTTTGAGCAGACCGCACGAGTGCCTTTTCGCGGATCTTGCAAACAAAAAGAAAACCGCTTCCGGTCAGGGAAGCGGCAGAGCGGATTTTGAAAGGGACTCCGGCCATGTTACAGGATTACAGATTCAGCCGAGCCCGACGGGGGTCAGGCGGTTGTGGAGTCAGCGGAATCGTCGCGTTTGACGTAGGTCAGTAGAATATCATAGCCAAGAGTTTCAAGAATTTTGATGAACGTCTTGTTGATCAGGTTCTCGTTGTTTTTGATGATTCGGTTGGCGTAGGAAGGGGTGATTCCAATCGCCTGGGCCAGTTTGGCCTGCGTCATCTGAGCCTGTACAGCCTTCACTTTAATATCCAGCTCAAGGTTATTTTTCAGCATTCCATTCGTCTCCTTTCAATTGAGTTACAATGCAATCTTAGAGGGATTGGATTATTTTGTAAACAAAACCAAGAATCCCTTTTAAAAATGTTCGAAATAGTCAAAAAAAACAGCATCCAGTCCAACTTTTAAACCTGTTTCTGAAAGAATCAGTTGATTAAGATGAAAGAAAACACAAAATAAGATATAAATATTAACATTTGCATTTACAGTAGAAACTTTAAAAAATATACGATCCCAATGATAAAACCGTATAAAGATAGCAGTGTCATTACAGGAGTCATCAATTTCGCAAAGATAAAGATAATTTATTTAAATATAGTTTTCTCATGAACAATGGAGTAGATAAATCAACAAAATGCGATTGGAAACCAATCCTAAAAAGATAAACGTAAAGCCATGAAAAAGCGCATGAAACCTGCGAAATTCGCAGAAACACATGCGCTTTCATATTTTTCAGAAATTAAGAAAGATTGGGATATCCCCGTCAGGACAGACCGCCTTTTCCTGAAAAACTGCAGTTTTCAAAAATCGGATGGTCTTCAAAGAGACAATATGCCTCTGTCAAGTCTTAAATCTGTGCCTAGATCGAAACGGTGGCGTTTACGGCAGCGAGCGCCGGCAGTTTTGGTGTCTGCAGGTGCACGCCAAGGGTATGAGCGAGGACTTCTTCCACGCGGGAAACCGGGATGATTTCCAGAGCGTTTTTGACTTCTTCGTCCACCTCAGCCAGGTCGCGTTCGTTGTCAGCCGGAATCAGCACTTTGCGAATGCCTGCACGCATGGCCCCGAACAGTTTTTCCTTCAGACCGCCGATCGGAAGCACTTCGCCGGAAAGCGAAAGTTCGCCCGTCATCGCGATGTGGGAATCGACCGGTTTGCCTAACGCCAGAGAAGCCAGAGCCGTCATGATCGTGATGCCGGCACTCGGTCCGTCTTTTGGCGTGGCGCCAGCCGGGAAGTGGATATGGATATCCTGTTTGGCAAATTCGAGCGTATCGAGCGGCAGATGGGATTTCAGTACGGAATAGGAAATCCGTGCCGATTCCTTCATGACATCGCCCAGCTGACCCGTCAGGATCATCTGGCCGCTGCCGGGCATCGAAGCCGCTTCAATGTAGAGCACTTCGCCGCCTACAGCCGTCCAGGCCAGACCCGTAACGACGCCGACTGGATTGCTTTCCTTCACTTTTTCGTGACGGACAGCGATCGGACCGAAAATGTCCGCCAGATCGTCTTTCGTTACGCATACCGGTCCGGCGTTTTCCACCAGATCGACCGCTTTGACCCGGCAGATTTTCGCCAGCTGCTTTTTCAGACCGCGGCATCCGGCTTCCATCGTGTAGGAATTGATGATTTCACGGATCGCATCGTCTTCAATCTGAAGCTGAGACGCGTCGATGCCGTGTTCTTCCATCACTTCGCCAAGCAGATGGTCTTTGGCAATCACGAATTTTTCCGAAGGCGTGTAGCTCGAAAGGGAAATGACTTCCATACGGTCGAGCAGCGGTCCGGGGATCGTGTCGAGCGAGTTGGCGGTGGCAATGAACATGACATCGCTCAGATCGTAAGGCAGATCCAGGTAGTGATCGGTAAAGGTGTCGTTCTGTTCCGGGTCGAGTACTTCCAGCATGGCTGCCGAAGGATCGCCCGCAAAGCCGCCGGCCATCATCTTGTCGAGCTCGTCGAGAATCATTACCGGGTTGGTGGCTTTGGCGTTTTTCATCGCCTTGAGCAAGCGGCCGCTCATGGCGCCGACGTACGTACGTCGATGATCGCGGATTTCGGATTCGTCACGGATGCCGCCTAAGGACAGACGGGTGTACGGACGATGGAGCGCCTTGGCGATGGATTTTCCCAGAGACGTTTTGCCGGTTCCGGGAGGACCAACGAGCAGAATGGCGCTGCCGCGGTTGGTCTTGCGCAGTTTCATGACCGCAAGGTGCTCGATAATGCGCTGTTTGACTTTTTCCATGCCTGCATGACGCTCATCGAGAATTTCGCGGGCTTTCTGCAGATCGGGTTCGAAGATTTCTTCCTTTTTCCAGGGAAGAGAGAGTGCAAACTCGAGGTAGTTCTTGAGCAGTTCGGCTTCTGCGGACTGCGGGTTGGTGCTTTCCAGGCGCGCAGCATCTTCGAGAAGCGCCTTCTGGTTTTCCTCGGACATGCCGGAAGCGGCAATGCGGGATTTGTAGTCGGAAGCTGGAGAGGTCTCGCCGGCTTCGTCGCTTTCATCGAGCTCGCTCTGGATGGCGTTCAGCTGACGGAGCAGAGCCTGACGGCGATAAAACTCGCTCGCTTCTCTGGACAGCTTCTCGTTCATTTCCATGTTGAGGGTAATTTCCTCTTTCTGGCGAAGGAGATAGTCGATGAAGCGAAGCGCGCGTTCCTTATCGGAATCCATGCAGATCAGCCCGTAGCATTCCGCCGTCGACATGTTGATGTACTGGGACAGGAAGGCGATCAGCTGGTTGAGAGAAGAGTATTCATTCACCCGGCGGGCCAGATGTCTTCCGCCCTGGAAGCCCGAGGAGACTTCCTTAACAAGTTCTTTGATATAGGAAACCATCTGTTTCCTGGATTTGTCGTCAAGATCATCGATGGCCGGAGCTTCGGTCCACTCGCAGAGGGGTCCGTCTGCGCTGCGCGAAACAATGCAGATACGCTTGAGCGCATTGACCATCAGGACGTTTTCGTCTTCTTCCTTTTCGATCCCGGTCGCTTCGCAAAGCAGACCGTACGCGCGGAGATTGTCATTTCCCGGTCGAGCGAGATCGTCCTCACCGCTGAAAACTGCGAAGGGCTCCTGCAGGAGTCGTTCGATTTCGTTTTGCGGCAGATTTTTCAGCCGGAGGATTGTATCAGGCAGCATAAACGTGCCGGCAACTCGCAGAAAAGGTGATTCTGTTCTTTTGTCGTTCAATTTGTAAATCCTCACTTTCTAATGAGTAGACAGTATATATAACTGGTACGGAAAATGTAAATACTATCAAAAAACATACTAACAAAGTTATGTATACCATAGGAGCCGCCGTTCATGGTAAGATAGCCCACGAAAGGGGTGCACGATGCAGAAACTGATTATTTATAAAGATGATGAATGTTCGATGAAACGGGCATGCAAGGCGCTGGAGGGAAAATGGAAAATCCCTGTGATCTACGTTCTGTGTGTCAACGGAACCCTGCGCTACAGTCAGCTTCGCCAGGCGTTAGGCATAACCAACGTCATGCTTTCCAATACCCTGAAAGATCTGGAAGAGGAAGGCCTGATCGAACGCAATGCCTACAACGAAATCCCGCCCCGTGTTGATTATTCTCTGAGCGAACTTTCTCGTGAGCTCGTTCCCGTCCTTCTTTCTTTCTCCCACTGGGGACAGAAGCTGATGGAATGCGATCTGGATTCCGAGGACGAGTGCGATCTTCTCTAAAGCCTGCCCAGCCATTCCTTTTTGTTCAACTTGCCTGTATTCCAAAGGGGTCGAATACTCTGGACGTCTCGAACGGACGTCTTTTTTTCATGGAAAGATGAACGGAGCGGGCTGCTGAAATTTCAAAAAAGCGACCGGTCAGAGAGACAGAAATCTCAAAAAACAAAAAATTCAAAAAGCGAGAAATCCAGAACGGCAGAGGAAAAGGAAGGTACTCCCTTCAGACGGCTCATAGAAAAACCGTGAATCCAAAGGTCGATTCACGGCATGCGCGCATCCAGAGGGATGGACAGTCCAGGCCAGAATAGAGGATACGATGAGCACAAACCCTCTGCTGTACGAACCGGAACAATCTCAGACGCAGAAATCCTGATAGAAAGAGAAAAAATTAAGAAATCTGAAGAATCAGAAAAAGGGCACTCGCCAGAAGGTGCTTTGGAAGGTCCGTGACTGTTCGGATCTGCACGCGGGCAAGAATTCCAAAAAAATATAGATACCAAAAAAATATAGATAACGGATATAAAGCCTGTATACATCCGATCGGATTCTTTACTGAAATCATTTCTTTTGTTCACCGGAGTCTGGTGGAAAAACCCCGCGAGCCGCTGTCATATTGAAAAAAGTCCGGCATTCCGCCGGGGGGGAAAGAAAGAAGCCGATATAATCCAAGTATAAAGATCCCATAAAAGAACGGAATTATGGAAAAGCGTGACAGACACCGATGAACACCGCTTTTTCCAGATTTCGCCAGACCGGGATGAAAGGAGTTTCGTATGAACAAGTCTTCTTTTGGATGGTATCGCGTGCTCTATATTATTCTTTCCATTCTTTACATGTTTGCGGGCATGATGCTCATCACCTATCCGGGAATGTTTGCTGGATCCATGATTTACATGATCGGTTTCCTGGCCATCCTGTATGGATGCATTCTGATCGCTTCCTATTTCATGGCCGTCAATTTCAAGCTTCCCTTTACGCTCATTGCCGGCGGCGTTCTGATTCTGCTTGGCATTCTGATTTGCTGCAATCTGTTTGAAGCGTCGATCGCGTTAGGCGTTATCGCCGCCATCGGTTTCATGGTTGTCGGCGCCTTTAAGATTTATCAGGCCGTATTTGTTAAGAACATCGGCATTTCCAGCTGGTGGTCCATTCTGCTTCTCGGTATCTGCAACCTGATCATCGGTCTGATTCTGATTTTCAATTTGAACGATTCCGGAACTCTGATCACCGTTCTGATTGGTACCAACCTGTTAGTCAACGGCGTATCCGACCTGATGCTTGGCATCATGGCTTTCTAGTTCCGTTCGTTATACCTGTTTTACCCCTTTCTATATTTTCTCCTCTCCAGTAGTTTGAGGCGTTTCCTCCTTTCTCTTGGGCAGCCGGTCTGTGCAGACCGGCTGCCTTTTTATAGTTCGGGCACCACAGCCCGCAGAAAAAATGGCCAATGCTAGTCTGAAGACAGAATCAGTTACAGGCTTCGGCAAGCCGGTATGTAAAGCCGGAAAAGCGGATCGAAGAGAATTTCTTCTTACTCAAGGTGTTTCAAAAAGAATTTCCGCCGCGATCTGTTCGAACGCCGAAGCAGAAAGGAAGCACGAATATGGAAGAAGCCATGATGGACCCTTCTCGAGTCATTTATCAGACAAATGCGGACAATACAGCCCGTTATGTCATTGGAGAAAAAGGGGACAACCCTCTGATTGTAATGAGCATCAACCCGTCGCACGGAACGCCAGAACGCACGACCCCGACACTTGGCACCATCCGTCACATCGCTCAGGCGTACGGCTATGACGGCTGGATTGTTCTCTGCCTGTATCCGCAGCGCGCAACGCATCTTGACGAACTGGACGAAGTTGCCAATCCGCAGTGGATCGCCGAAAACGATAAAGTTATCGCCGACATTTTCTCGCAGTATCCCAATCACAGGATCTGGGCAGCCTGGGGCACACACTACAAAATGAGAAGCTATTTCCCGGAATGCCTCTCCAACATTCTTAAGATCGCCGATCAGTACGGCATGAGCTGGATGCATTATGGAACGCTCGATGAAGACGGAACTCCGCGCTATTGCCTCTATCTGGAAAACGGAGAAGGCTGGGCGCCCTTTGATGCACAGGCGTTCCTGAACCGCACATTCTAAAATCAGGCTCTAAACGCCAGTACCAGATTCAGAAACCAAATTAAAAACACCAAATATTTCGCATGAAAAACGGATGCCGCACAAACGCAAAGCGGCATCCGTTTTCTGTTTCCGGCGCGCCTGAACCGATTCCGACCGTTCTGTCGAGGGATCGTCTTTGAACCGGGAATCTGTAAGCGCACCGTAAGACAGTGAGAATAGAATTCCAGAGCAGAGATCTTTATAATTTTTTCAGCGCATCCATTTTTTGTTGATGAATCCGCACGAAAGAGCAGACAGAAAATGTACAGACAGGAGAAAAAGACGCATGGCAGATCCAAGAAAAACGACCCGCAAGCCGGGAAAGAAAAAGGAAAAAAGCAAAATTCATAAAGGCCGTCTGGCGATTCTCATTGCTGCGTTTGCTCTGGTAATCGCCGCAGCTGGTGCCGGCGTATATGGGCTTGGACGTCTGATTTTTTCTTCTTTTCAGAGCGAAACACGAAGTACCGATGTCAACGGGGCCATTCTTCCTTTTGAAAACCATGCGCCGACCAATGCTGTTCACTTAAGCTTCACAAGCTCACTTACAAATCAGGTTAGTTCC
>NZ_CAPAEZ010000029.1:0-29675 GCF_948576815.1 uncultured Allobaculum sp. | reverse complement strand
AAACTAGAAAGGCAAGGCACTGCTCACTTGTGAAGCTTAAGTGAACAGCATTGTTGCAAAGCCAATAAAAAAGCATCTCTGCGGATGCTTTGATGGTTTATTCACGATTTTCGAGATCCATTTTCATGATATTCCAGGTTTCGCCGCCGTGGGTGGATTTCGAGCGTCCCTGGTTCTGGAACCCGAGTTTTTCATAAAAAGGAAGGTATTTGTCCTTGCAAAGCAGGATGATTCCCTTGCGTGAGTCTTCGATGCAGTCCTTGATGACTTCCTTCATCAGGATCGAGGCGTAGCCGCGGCCGGTAAATTCCGGACTGGTGGCTACGGAGAAAATGAGCTGATAGCTGCCGTCTTCGTCGTGAAGTACCGCTTTCTCATACATTTCATCTTCCAGATCCGGTTTGTCGGATACCATGCCGTTCACCATGCTCACCAGCTGACCGTCACGTTCGAGCAGCCAGAAATGGTTGGGAAATACATTCAGTCTTTCCTTGAGCGCCTCATAGCCTGCGGCTTCCGCTTGCGGATAGCACTCTTTTTCCAGGCTGTAAATCCGATCCAGATCATCCGGACGGGCACTTCGAATTTCAAGCATTCTAATTTCCTCCAGTTTGCATCAGATTCCGTCGCCGCATCAGGCGGCTCTGCACCTTTTTCTGGAATCGACTCTTTTCCCATCCCATTTTTTGGGCCGAGAGATCTTCTCCAGAAACGTACAGTCGCAAAACGGATCCTTCGTGTACAGAAAACTTATCCCTTTACGGTGATATGCGCTGATTATACCAAAGCGAATAAGCGAACTTGCCCTGTCCCGCGCAAGATTTGTACTTTTTGGACTTCGGCGTTTGTTTTTTGTGCAATTCTTTACGGATTTCTTTTCGGCCTCCTATGGCGTTCTGGAATTTTTTTGCCGTCTGGCCGCTAGTTTTTATCTGCAGAACGTTTCTGGGGTTCTGCGGTCCGGCCAGCCTGCTTTTTTACATGTGCCAGCTCGACGTAGTGATGGGCCGAAAAAATCCCGTTTTCAATCTCCTGACTGCTGAGCTGGCGTACTTTTCGAGCCGGAATGCCAAGATAGAGCGTTCCCGGTTCGACTTTCTTGCCTTCGCCGACCAGCGCGCCGGCACCGACAATTGCGCCTCTTCCGATTACAGATCCATTGAGTAAAATGGCCCCCATGCCGATCAGCGCGCCGTCTTCGATCGTGGCGCCGTGAATAATCGCCCGATGCCCGACGGTAACATCCTGCCCGATCACAATGGGATAGCCTGCATCGGTATGAAGAACGCATCCGTCCTGAATATTGGAACGGTCGCCGATCGTAATCGGTTCGCTTTCTGTACGAATGACCGCATGCGGCCATACCGAAACGTCAGCGCCAAAGCGCACATCGCCGTCAATCACCGCAAAATCGCCGCGATAAAACGGCTCCTTTTCAAACGCCGTAGGATTTTCTTTCGCGCTTTTCTCCAGAAGGGATCCCTCCGTCTTCCATTGTGACCCGTCGTTTTCCGTCTGGAAATATTCAGTATGTTCTTTGTGCATAGTTATCCTCCGCTTCTTTTTTGGCTTTGGCCCTGGGCTTTCGTCCGGTTCTTTTCTGCATCCATATTAGATGGATCCGCAGGCTCCTGCGCAGATATTGATTGATTTCCCATTTTCAGCAGAATTTGACACCCCCCGGCAGACGCAGCATTGCGAAACGTCTGCTTCCATAGGCAAAAATCCGCAGAAAAGCCGGGATGGCTTCGTTTGAAGCGCTCCCGGCTTTTCTGCGGATTTCATTCATGCAAATTCATTCATCTGTGCAGACCGGCGGCTCATCCCTGAAATCGGGTCATCCTGAAAAGAGTTCAGCATCGGTTTTTCGACTCGCTTTACCCGAATACTTTATTCGGATACGGAAGGCGCCAGGCAGTACCAGGCCACGCCTTCTCTTGTCCAGCCGTTTTCTTCCAGGCGGTTCAGCTCACCGTTTTCGGGAGAGTACGTACGGAAACCGGAAGCGGCATTGTACAGGCGATAGACCGGTTCGCCCTGCGCATACGATTTTCCAAAGCTCTCCTCTTCTGTCCAGCCTTCGTTTACGAGCTGTTCGATCTCAGCGGCATTGACGGAGTAGAAGATATCTCCCGTTTCCGGGTTTCTTGTCGTATAAATATCGGAATACGAAGATTCATCGTCCCGAATATTTTGCGATGGGGCGTTCAGACAGACGGCTCCAGCCAGAGTCCAGCCGGGATAATCGGATTCCTGCGGCGCGCTGGCAGAGCATGTGAAGATGTGCTGGCCGCTTTGCGGATTTTCAAAGTGGTAAACCGGTTCGCCGACAATCACATTCAGTACGGGAGCAATCGCAATGGCCTCCAGATTCTTTCCCGGATTTGCCTTTTCCAGGCGCTCCAGAGAATCTTTTGTGTATTCGAAGGAAATGGCAAGCGAACCTGTGCCAGGCTGAATGGCTTTCTACGTATTGTCGGCATTCACTTTAAGAAGCTCCGGATCCGATTCCAGATGGTAATCGGCTTCCATGTCAACGCCGTCGATGTCATCGATGCGAATCTGGAATACCCCGGTCATTCCAGGAGAGAGTTTCTGGTACATTTCCGGGTTTGTTACTTCAAAACGGGTCGGGCTGACATCAACCGTCGAATCCGGATTTTCGGATATCTTTTCCGTCGACTTAGCACATCCGCCAAGTCCCAGGACGGACAGCCCGAATGCGGTACTCATAAAAACGAGGGCGAAGCTTTTTCTGTGGTTCATAAGAATCCTCCTCATTTCTTAAAGGACATGACATGGAAAAAAGCTTTTGTTCGGATCCAAATCAAGAGAGGCAAAAGGCCCGGTTCTCCTGCCGTCTTTGATCCGTTATAAATCCAGGCCGGCCAGAATGGAATTGAGCTTCTGGTAGGCGCTCTGGACCAGTTCGTTCGGGCTGGATGAAGAACTGGATTCTTCGTTCAGGTTTGTGATGGAAATACTGGTCAGCCAGCTGTTTTCGCAGTCGACGATATTTCCAGAAACCGTGCGGGCGCTTGGCGCCGCCGTGCCGGAAGCCGTAGTTCCCGCTGGATTGAAACTGTAGTAGTAAAGCGTGTCGCGGCCGCCAATGCTGGAATAGAGCGCGCTGTCGGACGTTTCCAGCAGCTCGGTTTTCGTAGTGGGCGGCAGTTCGGTCTGTGTGCACGAAACGGAAATCAGCTTTCCATCCGGCGTTTCGCCTTCCACCACAAGAATATGGCCTTCATCGGCAACGGAAACCCGTGCATCTTCCTTTAAGCCAAGCGAGAGCCTCAGCTCGCTTCCCGGCAGCGTCAGAATGCCGGTCTGTTTGTCATAGCGCGTCAGCAGCTTTTTGGCGCTGTCGCTGAGCTCACCGCTAGCATAGGCGTTTGCCTTATTCCGGATTTGCGGCGAAATTTCCTGCTGAAGATCCGAATCGGCTGCCTCATCCTCGAGGGAATCGACATCCGCTTCGTTTTCCTGCGCTTTGGCCGCCTCTTCGGCGGATTCGGCGTACGCCTGGTCTTCATTTTCGCCATAGACGGCTTCTTCATTTTCTTCTAAAACGGCTGTGGCGATATCCGAAACCGGCGTGCTGCTGCTTCCGAAAAAGAGCGGCTTGAAAAAGCCCATAAGGGCTGCCAGCAGGCCAAAGGCCATGAGGAGAATCAATGCGTTAAAAAGGGTGGTACGAATACGGGCACCCCTGGTATTTTTCGACTTTCTGGGCAACGGGGCTCCGCAATGAATGCATCTGCGTTCGCTTGCCGGATTGTTCCGGCCACAATTTGGACATCTCATAGCATCACCTCAACTGTATATTACTGATGAATCTGGGCTTTTTTCTGTCTCGATTCTTAATCTTTTGTAAAAATCGATTCCCGTTTGTACAGACAAGCAGAGGCTGATACAGAGTGTTTTTCGAAAAAAGGAAAAGACAAAAACGGCTTTAGCTATCCAGTTTTATTCAATTATTCTGAGATTTTTCATCCGGATCGATTGTAAAAAGCGATGCGTAGTGCATGGAATGGCTCTGTTCACTGTGCGTGGACGAAAACAGCGAGCAGCTCTCGATTTCCATAGGCTCGAGTCGGAACAGCGTCGATCCAAAGCGGTCATGAAATTCCGCCCGGGCTTTCAACAGGTCGCCTTTTTGTCTGGATCGAGGCACCCGAATGAGCGTAACGTGCGGACCGTACGGCCGATCATCGAACGGAAGATCGGCCTTTTTGAGCGCTTTGACAACTTGAGCCTGATAGTCCATCAGCGCCGGATCTTTTTCAAAGCGCAAAACGAGCGCGCTTAAAAACCGATCGTATCCAGATGGCTTCAGACGTAAAGCCGGCAGCGGAATATCCTGAAGGATCTCTTCGATGACGGGAATCTGATCCGGGTCGCACTCCCCTAAAAACGCAATCGTCACATGCAGGTTTTCCTGCGGAATGGCGTGGCCTGAAACACCTTCTTTTTGTAAAGTGTCAATCAGCTTCACGAGTTCTGTCTGCCCGGACGGCTTGAAATTTAAGCGATAAACAGTCGCATAAAGTATCTCCTTTCAAGGAACGTATACATTTCCTGTCTTATGGTTCTGCCGTTTTTTCTGCTCGCTTCTATGGACAGGGATCTCTGTTTTTTTTGGGAAACCGTTTGGCCTGTCATCCCGATCCTGGTCTGCGGAGTCTTCCAGAAGCCGCTTTGCAAAAGCGGTCGAAATCCGTCGGAAATGCGGGCGTCAAAGCCTGGTCAAGACAGGCGAAACCGACGGAGGAATCCTGTAAAAACGAAAGCTGCAGGAAGCCCAGCACGGAGGCTATGACAGAGGCTATACATAGTAGAAAAAACTGCAGGAATCGGACGCATTGAAAAAGAAACAATCGCCGGTCTGCTTCTGAATTCATCGTATCCAGAGGGTTTCGTTTCACCATGCGTTCTGCCTGCCGGCAGTCTGTTCTGCACTTCGATTGCCCGTTTCCATTCAATTTTCCTGTCGAAGCAGGCGGATGTTTACGCCAGCTTTCCGCGGTATTCCTTTGGCTCTTCTTTGTCTTCGGCTTTTCTTCTTCTGGACTAAAAAGCGCGCTTTTTAAGGACGGATTTGAAAATCCATCACGCGAATTGTCTTTGTATAACGTACGCAAAAACGGGCAAACCGGACTTTGTGTTTTCGTCCGTTTTTTATAATAAAAGCACGGAAAGAAGGTAGTAATCATGTCCAAGATGACCATCGATCAATACGTTGCAGAAGCTAAATCCAAGAACACCCCGATCATCGATGTCCGTCCCGCCGAAATGTTCAACGCCGGCCATATTCCAGGTGCCGTCAATATCCCCCTCGATCAGATTGAAACCGCCGATGTAAAGCCCGGATCCGATCTGTACTGCGTGAGCGGCTATCACGCCCGCATCGCCCAGGAAATGCTTGCCAAGCGCGGCATTCCAGCCACGGATATCGGCGGTATTGAAGATTACACCGGCCCGATTGAGCGCGCTTAAATCGGACGTTTTTTCCACGAAAACACACCCGAACGAACCAAACTGAAAACAATATCGTGCATGAATACAGCGATTGAGTAAAATGACCTTTGTCCTGATGAACCGGAACAAAGGTCATTTTCTTTTGGACTCCGGAATTCTTCGGACAGGAGGAAAACATGAGCGGTTTTTTTGGAACAGCACTGAAAGGCAGCTGCGTACTTGATCTTTTCTTTGGGACCGATTATCACTCCCATCTGGGTACCCGGCGGGCAGGTATGGTGGTCCACGGACCGGATGGATTTACACGTTCCATCCACAACATTGAGAACACGCCATTCCGCACCAAATTTGATGATGAACTGGATTCATTCCAGGGAAATCTCGGTATTGGATGTATTTCCGATTACGAAGCGCAGCCGCTTCTGATTCATTCCCGGCTCGGATCCTTTGCGATCACGACCGTCGGCAAAATCAACAACATCGCCGAACTCAAGGCACTCTGCTTTGAAGAAGGTCTCACCCATTTTTATGAGATGAGCACCGGCGAAATCAATCCGACCGAACTGGCTGCAGCTTTAATCAGCCGGAAGAGCACGTTCAAAGAAGGCATCGAATACTTGCAGGATCTTGTCGAAGGCTCGCTGAGCGTTCTGATCCTGACGAGCGAGGGTATTTACGCGGCCCGCGACAAACTCGGCCGTACCCCGATTATTCTCGGCAAAAAAGACGAAGGCTTCTGCTGCGCCTTTGAAAGCAGCTCCTTTCTGAACCTTGGCTACAAGCCGTATCGCGAACTGGGCCCAGGCGAAATCGTCTTCATCACGCCGGAAGAAGTTGTCCCCGTTAAGGAACCGGGCGACACGATGCAGATCTGCTCCTTCCTCTGGGTTTACTACGGCTACCCGACATCCACATACGAGGGCATTAACGTCGAACAGATGCGCAACCGCTGCGGCAGCCTTCTGGCTGCGCGCGATCACGTGCATGCCGACTGCGTCGCTGGCGTTCCGGATTCCGGCATCGCCCATGCGATCGGCTACTCCAACGCCGCGCACATTCCATACGCCCGCCCGTTCATTAAATACACGCCGACCTGGCCGCGCTCCTTCATGCCGACCACTCAGGCCCGCCGCAACCAGATCGCCAGCATGAAGCTGATCCCGGTTAAGGAAATGATCGAAGGCCGCCGTCTGCTGCTGATCGATGACTCCATCGTCCGCGGCACCCAGCTTGGCAACACGTCCCGCTTCCTGTATGAATCGGGCGCGAAAGAAGTTCACGTTCGTCCAGCGTGCCCGCCAATTCTTTACGGCTGCACCTTCCTGAACTTCTCCCGTTCCACTTCGGATATGGATCTGATTACCCGCCGCATGATCGTCAAGCTCGAAGGTGAAAACCCGTCGCCGGAAAGACTGGCCCTCTACGCGGATCCTGACAGCAAGGAATACGCTGCGATGGTGGAAGAAATCCGCAAGGTTTCCGGCTTCACCACGCTGCGCTACCATCGTCTCGACGACATGGTCAAATCCATCGGCCTGCCCAAGTGCAAGCTGTGCACGTACTGCTTTGACGGAAAAGGCGCCTGCCCGCACCACAAAGCAGGCCAGAAAGAAGACTAGTTCCTTTTTCGAAATGAATTTGGCAGCGCCGTCGTTTTCTCAACCGGTCCGTCCGTACGAATTCCGGCTCTAGCCTGCTGAAGCATTATTCTGAATTTATTTTCTGCGGAAAGATTCGTCTTTCCGCATTTTTATTTTCCGGCTTTTCCTTCGGCTGTTTTGCGCTTTCCTTCCGGCGTCCTTTCTGTTTTCTGTTCGGTGCACTTTCTCTTCGAATCTGGATTGCGTTTTGGAATGGGGGCAATTCGCATTCTTTTGGCATGGATTTTGAGGGGGCAATTGCGGCAGACCAATTGTCTCTGTTATAAGAAAAACAATATTTTTTGAAAACAGGCGATGGAAACGTTTCGTTTGCACGCCTGCCTGGATCCTCAGGAATCATGTTGTTCCCGCTGGATTTGGGAAGAAAGGAGAATCTGATGTCCGATTCAACCATCCCCTACAAAATCTATCTGTCCGAAGACGAACTGCCCAAATACTGGTACAACGTCCGTGCGGATATGAAAGTCAAACCCGCTCCTCTGCTCAATCCGAAAACGTTCGAGCCGATGACGCCGGAAGAACTTTCCGCTGTCTTCTGCGATGAACTCGTCGCACAGGAACTCGACAACGACACCCGGGAAATCCCCATTCCGCAGGAAATCCAGGATTTTTATAAAATGTACCGTCCTTCCCCCGTCGTACGCGCCTACTGTCTGGAGAAGAAACTGGGAACGCCGGCTCATATTTACTACAAGTTTGAAGGCAACAACACCAGCGGCTCCCATAAGCTCAACTCCGCCATCGCCCAGGCGTACTACGCGAAAGAACAGGGCCTGAAAGGCGTTACGACTGAAACCGGAGCCGGCCAGTGGGGTACCGCGCTTTCGATGGCGTGCGCCTACTTTGATCTCGACTGCAAAATCTTCATGGTCAAATGTTCGTACGAACAGAAACCGTTCCGCCGGGAAGTCATGCGGACGTACGGAGCCAGCGTCACCCCGTCCCCTTCCGAAACAACCGCGATCGGCCGCAAGATTCTCGCCGATCATCCCGGAACGACCGGATCGCTTGGCTGTGCGATTTCCGAAGCAGTAGAAACCGCGACCGGTCTGGACGGCTATCGCTACGTGCTGGGCAGCGTCCTGAATCAGGTTCTGCTGCATCAGTCCGTGATTGGACTGGAAGCTAAAGCCGCTCTGGATAAATACAACGTCGTTCCCGATCTCATCATCGGCTGCGCCGGCGGCGGATCGAATCTGGGCGGTCTGATTTCTCCCTTCATGGGCCAGAAGCTGCGCGGCGAACAGGATTACCATTTCATCGCGGTAGAACCGGCGTCGTGCCCGTCCTTAACCCGCGGAAAGTACGCCTACGACTACTGCGATACCGGCATGGTGACTCCGCTGGCGAAAATGTGCACGCTCGGATCGGACTTCATTCCTTCCGCTAACCACGCCGGCGGTCTGCGCTACCACGGCATGAACAGCGTACTCTCCGAGCTGTATCACGAAGGGCTGATCGAAGCCCGCTCCGTAGAACAGACGGCCGTCTTTGAAGCCGCGGAACTGTTTGCGCGTACCGAGGGCATCCTGCCCGCTCCGGAAAGTTCCCACGCCATTCGCGTAGCCATTGACGAAGCGCTCAAGTGCAAGGAAACCGGCGAAGAAAAGAACATCCTCTTCGGTCTGACCGGTACGGGCTACTTCGATCTCTTTGCGTACGAGAAATTCAACAACGGCGAGATGAGCGACTACATCCCTACGGACGAAGAACTCGAACAGGCGCTGCGCAAGCTGCCGCAGGTTCCCGAAGAAAACGCCTGATCGCTCGATTTTCTCGAACCGTCCGCCTGCTCCTGACTTACGGTTTCTCTGGATCGTCTGGCTCGATCCGTCCTTCTGCTTTTTTCACCCCCTTTTTCGATTTTTTCCTGACTTACGGGGAGAATGAACCAAACTGGACAAACAAGAGACCAGATGAGACCGCTTTCTTTCCCTTTCGATGAACTTTGGTATTGTATAGATACCAACACACAGGTTCAAAAAAAGTGAGTCCCTTTTCCAGGCGCGTCAGAGAAGACGTTAAAACCCATCGACGGAATAAAACCCGAACATGAAACTCGCCAGACACCATCCGTGCGAAAACGAACTGCAGACCGGTGACAATCCTCAGAATAATCAGCCACTGCAGAACAGGAATCGTTGCTTCGCAAAAGGCAGGAGGAGAACATTCAGGCATTGCTTTCAGAACTGCAGCTTATGCGATTGTCGAGTTCAGTCTGAAAGAAACGAGGACGTGGAGCTGGAAGTTACGCGAGCAGGGCCGAAACAATTCACAAAAGGGCCGTAGCGCGATCGTCTGAATCCGAAAAGAACTCACTTACCCCGGGAAGCCAATCGGTATCCCGGGGTTTTTGTCTGTCCGCTTTTCCTGTCTGCATAGAAAAACGCCGCAGCGACAGTTGGTTCTGTCTTTGCGGCGTTTCGATTCTGGATCGGTTATGTCAGTAAACGGAAAGCTGGAGTTTTCCTGTGCTGGAACATTCGGGATGAAATCCGAGCTTTCTCTGGCCAGGCTTTACTGATCGGAGCGCTGGTAGGCGTTAGTCATATTGCAGGTTGCGGTAAAGAGAACCTGATCGACCAGACCCTGGGTCTGACTCTGCGCCAGATCGGCAATCTGCTGGTTAGCGGCCTGCAGAAGCGCTTCGCTGCTTTCGCCTTTGAGTGCTTTGGCGATCGTTTCGTCAACGACATGACGGGCAGCGGCACCAAGGGCCTGCTGATAGCGTTCGACAAAGACGATGGCGTCGCTGTGATGGGCATCGGCCAGGGCGCTGATCAGACGGTTGTCCCAGTAGAAGCTGTTGGTATTGCACTGCAGTTTCGTGTTGGAGAAATACGTCGGCACTTCGGTTACGTTCGCAAACTGCGGAACGAGTGCGTTGTAGACGTTGGATGCGAAGGTGATCCACTGAATGCTTTTGACGGGATCGGGCAGATCGCCGCGGATCTGGCTGAGCGAAAGGAACGCGGTGCGGTTAATGCCGATCGTACGGAACAGACGGCCTTTTGGCGAAGACGAATACGGATCGTACGGGGTGCCCTGATACGTCGAGGACAGCACGTATTTGACATCGTCTACGGTAATCAGATGTTCCGGTTTGCGGCTGAACGGCATGTTGTCGCTCTGCGGCGTAAATTCAGCGTCTTCTCCATCCCAGCGAACGGTCGTCGGGTTGAAATAGCGCTGGCCGTACCAGAGACGCGGGGTGTTATACACATGGTCGGCATCGGTGTGGCTGCCAAAGGCGACACGCGGATTGAAGCGGCCGTCGACAATGCGGGCCAGACTGTTTTCGTTAATGAAGGTTTCCAGATCTGGCGAGCACATGAAGTTTTCCTTTTTGCCTAAAGCGTCATCGAGATCAAAGGTGTCTTCGATAAAGCTGTTTGGGATAACGGAATAGTGATCGTCCGGCAGACGGCTGGCAATCCAGTGATGGCCGCCGACGCTTTCCAAAAACCAGACTTCGTCCTGATCCGAGAAGGCGATGCCGTTCATTTCATACGTACCATATTCTTCCAGCAGGGAGCCCAGACGCATAACGCCTTCCCGTGCGCTGTGAATATACGGCAAAACGAGGACAACGATATCTTCTTCGCCGATGCCGCCCGGTTTTTCGCTTTCGCCGTTTTGTGCTGGAGTATACACAACCAGCGGATCGGCGCCGAGAACGCGGACGTTTGAGGTGATGGTTTCGGTTGCGGTCATGGCGACGTTGTCGGCGTTAATGCCGGAACCTGCCCAGATTCCCTTTTCTTCGGGATTTACGTTTGGAAGCGCGCTGTAGCGCATCGGGTTATCCGGAAGTTTGACTTCCAGATGAGAAATTACGGAATGATAGGTGCGGGGCTGTTCTTCCGGAAGCACCATGCAGTATTTTTTGATCGCAAAATGTCCGTTTGGATTGTCGTCATTTCGCGCGATCATGGTTGAGCCGTCAAGCGAAGCCTTTTTGCCAACCAGAATTGTAGTACAAGCCATAGAGATCCCTCCATTTCAAATTTCAGGGTTTTTGATTCAACCTAGAGGCTTTTCCACGCTTATTGTGGCACAGTTTTCAAATCCGTTTCCAGCCGACGCCCGAAGCCTATGCATAGACAAAACGACGCACAAAGCCGGGGGAAGGACTTTGTGCGTCGCTTTAGAACGCTAGAATTTTTTGAAAATAATGAGGTCTTTCGATTTCAGTTTTCCAGTTTCTGGGGGTATGGATGCAGTGCCTGCCACTTTTCTCTGGTCAGGGAGAAAACGTGAAGCTTGGTCATGCGCTTAAGGTGCTTGATCAGATATTCTTCTTCGGTTCTTTCCTGCTCAAAGCCAAGACCCTGCTGCAGTTTTCGCGAAGCCAGGTTCCCATGGTAATGGCCGGCCCAGATTTTGGAAAGATCCAGATCGTAAAAAGCGTGATCGAGAAGAGCGGCACAGGCTTCTGTGGCGTAGCCTTTTTTTCAGTACGGCTTGCCGATCCAGACGCCGATTTCGCCTTCGTCTTCCCAGTTGGAAAGATCAGAATCGCCGTCGAGCTTGATCGAAACCGAACCGATGATCGTATTGTTTTCGCTGAGCACGATCGCATACGCCTCATCGTTCTGGAGCGAGGAATCAATCACCATGGCGCTGTACTCTGCGGAGGAATGAGGAACCCAGCCGCACTTTTCGCCGATTTCCGGTTCGCTGGCCAGCGCGTAAAGAGCTGCTGCATCGTCCGCCTGCCATGTTCTGAGCGTCAGTCTCTCTGTACGAATTTCCACGGTATACTCCCTCCTTTGTCTGGGCGTATGTCTGCACGTTCTTTTTCTTGTTCATATACCTATTGGAAACCATGTTCAATAGCTCTGTAAAAGTTTTAGAAAACCTTAATTCCCCTTTATTCATGGGCGATGTTCATGTTTTTCACCATGTCGATGCAATTTCATTCACCTATGCAGAGTAGACATTTGACGTGGGTTTAAAATGCGGCATTTACGCCTTACGGACGGTTTTTACCCATTTTCGCCCGTCTTTTCCGCGTTCGAAACGGCTATCTGCGGGCCAGAACGGACGCAAAACAGGCTAGATTGGTCAGGCGGTTTTCAGGGCGAAAATTTCCATTTTTCACCGGGCGAAGCCGCTTTTTTTCTTTGGGGCGCAGTTCCCGGATCGTTTATACGTTTTAACAATCCACACAGAGAAAGAAATTGTTTTCAGTCTTTCCTTTTTCATTCTTCTATACTGGATATATGTCTGAAAAAATCAACTTCACATTAAACATGAAAACCATTGCGCCTTTGAATTCGCTCAAAGCTGTTCAGACCATTCACAAGGCGCTGGAAAACGGGGAACCTTCCCTTTACTGGGACGGCCGGAAAATTACGGAGCCGTTCACGCCGACCGGACGGCCGCGTCCCATTGCGGCTTCTCTGTCGGTGAGCGCACCGGATGAAGCCCTGAATCTTGGACCGGTTCTGACCTGGTCTGATCCGAACCGCACCATTCGCTTCCCGCTGTCCAAAACGTCCAGTTCGGATGTTATTGTCTTCTTTTTCTTCGCCCTGCTGGCGACAGCGCTGAACGAGACGTCTTCCCTTCGTTACCTGCAGACGAGCAATGACACCGGAATGCTCCTCTATAAAAACGTACAGCTGGCGGACTTTGAATCTATGCCCTGCATGAAACTGATGGGACCGACTCTGGATCTGGTTTCCACCCTGTCCAAAACGGAAGACGCCCAGGAGCAGCGAGACGATAAGGTCGAGACGCTCTGTCTGAGCACGCGATTATGGACTGAGAAATACGGCTTGAGCAGTGTGCTGGAAGGGTACAACGCGCTTATCGATACGGCTGCCTATCGTCAGGTGGAACAGGTTTTTTTTGATCTTGGAAAGCAGACGACAGAGCCGGGACAAGGCGCCGAAAACAGAGAAACCATTCTGGCAGATGCCGGCGAAGCCCTGCTGGATCTGCTCGTTTTCGCTCTTCAAAAAGCACTGAACGATGACGAAGACTTTCTGCCTCTTTTCGAAGCGTTCGTGGACGGCGATCCAGACCGGATTCCGGCCCTGCTTCGAGAGAACGCGGAACACTATGAGGAACTGATGGCCAATCCGTTCCGCCATCTGGAATGGAGCTATGTAGAATGGCTCTACAATCATATTCTTACGGCCCTTTCTCCCGACTACGTACAGAATTACGCTGAATCCGCCGGTTCGCTGGATCTTTCCTTCGATCCGGACCATCCCGAGACGGAAGCGCTTCGCCTGCGCTGCGTACAGAACGTTCTCCATTTTATGATCCGCTATAATCCGCCGCTCACGGAGGAAATCAGCGCTCTGGTCATGCAGCCGGTGTTTCAGCTGTATCCGGAAGAAGTCGTCTATTCCCTCGAAAATCTGCTGCTGATTTTTGCACCGCTTGGAGAAACGGCTCTGCTCTCCGATGAAGATACGCAATACCTTGACCAGCTGAAAAATGAACCTGGCTATTCCGACTTTCTGACGAATCTCTGTGCGCGCCTGATTTCATCCCTTGAGGACTGCACTTCGTACGACAGACTGGACCTGCCAGTTCTGTACTATGCCGTCTGTGCCCTGTATAAAGTCTGTCCACCGGATCAGCGTGAGCGGGTCATGGAGCTGTGCAAGGATATTTTCCGTAAAACCTCTTCGGTTCTCGTTCCAGAGCGTCACCCGAATCAGACGCTGCTTCATGCCTTTTACAACTTTGCTCTGATGATCGGATACGCTCTGGAAATGGCAGATGACCTGCAGGAGTTCGCCGATCTGCGCACGGGCATTTCCAAAATTATGCTTTCCTTAGCGGAGAACGAACAGATTCTGTCGCTGGAAGCCATGGACTGCCTGTGCCTGTTTCTCGTGAACAGTTCGTGGAAGCCTTCGCAAATTCCCCATGTGGTCTTCACCATTTTTCACACGCTCAATCTGTATCCGACGCTCCATACCGCACTGGCTTTGCATACGGTGGAAACCCTTCTCGATGAGTACACTCTGAATACGCGGGATACGGATTTCGATCCCGTCTTCCGTCTGTATCTCGCGCTTCGTGAATCGTTTACTTATATGGATAACGAAAGTATCTTCGCTTACTTTGACTCCTATTTACACGATGCGCAGCGAGCGACGGAAGAAGGCGCACCGCTTGTGGCCAGCGAACTTTACGATCTGCTGATCGCCTTTATTGACGACTACAACAAGGAGCTCTTTGAACAGCAGCATCCCGACAAAGCCAGTGAATACAATCCAGCCATCGGTCTGGAAATGAAGCGAATCGAGCTTCTCAGCTCCGCTGCCTTCAATTTCCAGCAGGTTTCGCCAGTCGAAGTACCGCGGCTGATTTTGAATATCCTCGCGATTTTAAACCAGTGGAACCCGCAGACTGAACAGGAACTCGGTTTTGCCACGGAAGCCTGCTGCTCTGTATCCCGACTGCTGGGCAGCTGCGCTGCCTATTCGGCATCTTTATACATGGCAAAGCAGGCGTGTGAGCGGGCCAAAGACCATATCCAAAAATTTGGTCTGTCGAGCACGATGCAGAAAATCCGGGAAGAAGCCTGGTATCTCCGTCTCACCGATGCCATTCTCTGCAAAGACAAAACCGCCGCAAAGCAGGCCAGTGAAACGCTGATGGAGCTTCTGGAGGAGGAATCGTCCACCCGACTGGATCCGGATTCCGTGATTTTCCAGCTCCCGGAAGTCCAGAGAGGGCTGCTGTTTAACGCATCCCCCTCCTCGATGTACGCCGAGTACCTGTCGATCATTTCCCTTCTGGATCATGCGTATCATGGGGACAATATGTATCCCGATAATGCGGCTTCCCTCGCAAAAGCCTTTATTACAACGCTCAACGGCTTAATCGAGGCCGAAGATTATGACGGGATTGAAGATATTTGTGATGCAACGACAAGTATGAACACATTCTCTGACAGTGACGCGTATATGAGCATGGTGACACTCGCTGCTCGATCCGCTTTTGCGGCCGCACTTAAGGAGGACAGTCCGCTTCGAATGTCCGAAATGATCGGCCGGGAACTCAGCCGTCTCGCGGCTTTTGAAGAGAATTCGGATGTGGTTTCCGAGAATCCGGGTCTGTTTCGCGAAGCCCTGTTTTCTATCGCGGCGCTCCGGTATACCACAGCAAAGGGTTCGTATGCTGCCCCTGTTCCTGAGGCTTATGCGGCCTGCAATAACGAATTGATGATTGCCCAGCTGCTGTGGGACTCCGCTACAGAAGTTCTCGCAATTTTTTTGAGAATCTGGACGGTATCGGATCCAGACTGGACGAACCTGCAGGAAAAGGTGCTACTCGATGAGGAACTCGCCCCGTATGCGGAAGATATTCTTGAACTTTCCTATCGAATCGGCAGCCTGCTCCCGGGACTGTCCGTCATAACCCGATCCGATTCGGATTCGATAAGACAGGCTCTGCAGCTTGCCGCTCTGGTCGAACAGAGATGTTCCGTTTCGCTTCTCCGCATGCGTGTCTGTCTTCAGCTGAGTATTGCTCTCCAGGAAGCGGCGGCAAAAAGGGACAAAACGGCTGAATACTTAAATGTCGAATACTTAAATAAGGTACTCCGTACCCTGGCTTCCACAGTCGGCGAATGGCCGGAAATGAAAAAGGATCCGGAGCTCGAGACGATGGTCAGCACGGTTCTGATCTATATTCAGGCAGGCTATCTGGCAAATCGAATCAGCAAACCGCTTCCTGCTTTGCTTGAGGAAATTAAACCGTACATGAACTCTTCTTATCCAGAGGCTGCCCGACTGGCAAAGAAAACAGGCCTGCTTCTCCGTATTCTGATGATCAGTTCCAGTGATTCCCGTCTTTCCCTGAACCAGATTCAACAGCATCTGAAAAAAGTGGATAAACTGATCAAGGATCTGAAAACGCTCGACCCTTATGAGGACCAGATTCTGTTTCTGGATCTGTTTGTCTACGCGTGTCTGTTTACCACAAAACGGCTCCGGATTTCTTATGGAAAGCTCAAAAATCCAGCCGACAGCATCATCCGACAGATGGAAGAGGATCTTCTCACCCTGCGTCCTATCGAAACGCCTGGCATCTGACACCGGTTTCGGTCTGGATTCTGCGCATTCCAGACCCAGAAGAACCATAACCTTGAAAGCTAAGGCTTTACGGCCTTCACCGGCACTTGAGCCTCCCATCGAAAATCCGTCTGCTTTGTCTGCTCTTCTGCTGGCAAAGCAGACTTTTTCTGTTGGGCCGCTCGAAACAAACGGAGAATTTTCAAACTGTTCACCGACTCCGTATAAAAATCGCCCCGGATCGAAGGATATTGCCGATCCGGGGCGATTGATTTTGAATACGGTGTTTCTTAAGTCTGCTTTTTGGATTTGTGATTTGGAATTTTAATCCTTGCGGCGAAGAAGCAGCACAAGACAGGCTGCACTCAGAACCAGTGCACTTCCGCCTGCATAGAAGATAGACGTACCAACACCGCCAGTCTCTGGAAGTTCGTAAATCGGATGGTTCTGCACTTCAAAGATCACATTGCGATCCGTCTCGGACGCATTGGAATACGTGACCCCATTGCCGTTTGCCGGATAGATGACTTCGAAAAGCTGGTCGTTTGCCGAAGAAGTCCAGTATTTAGGGCAGGGCTTGCCATCTTCGCCAAGCTCATACACGTAATACGGATCGTTCCGGATTTCCAGATTGTCGATCACCGCATCCGCTGTCTTTTCCGTCGAGTCGGAAGCATCCTGCGGTGTGACCGTAATGGTCACTTTCTTAAGCGGCTGCTGTGATGCATCGTTCGGATCGTATTCTCGGTCATAAACGCCAAAGGTATAGTTTCCTGGCAGAAGACCGGCTTCAGAGAACGATTTGCGAATCGTGATTGAGAAGACAGGTTTCTTGTTTGTGAAAGTCAGATAAAGAATCTTATCCGGACTCAGTTCGGAAATGTTCACCCTCCCTTCTCTCGGGCGCTCGTTTTCCGCCGGGAAATGCTGTAAATCCTTATAAATATAGAAGTATTGAGGATCTTCGATCGAATTCGGATCGTATCCGGCCGGTACGCTCGTTTCTTCCACTTTGTACCAGATATTCGGCTCCAGTTTATTTCCATGCGCTTCGTTTGCGATAATCTGCCCGTTCGAATCCGTAGTGGCAGTGAAAGAATAACTGTTATTTCCATTAAACACCCCATTCGTCACCGTTCCCGCAGTGAATGAAAACGTTGCTCCGGCAAGGCCCTGCGTGGCATTGTTGGCGTCGACTTTTTTCAGGGTTACTTTCGGGGTGATGTTCACGCTCGATGAAGTACCGCCAATCGTATTGGTGGCCCACTTGGTAAACGTAGAAGATGGTGCGTCTTTTCCATAGCCCAGCCACGTGCAGCTGTTACTGATGGAGAATGAATTTTCTCCAGGCGGAACCTGAAGAGAAGCGGAATACGTAATGTGAATTCGTTTCTGATCCGGAAGGTTACGAATGATGACAGTTCCTTCTTCTTTACGGAATTCAACCGTAAAGTCGGTATACGCTGCTCCATCTGCTGTGACCTGAATCGTATCTGGAATGATTTCAATGACATCCGGATCATACGTATCCTGCAGATCGATGGTATCTGCACTCTCAATCAGATCCAGTCGATTTTCATTGAGATCAATCGAGTATTCAATCGTCGATTTCCCGGAAAGTGCAGTTGTATCGTCGACCAGCGTTGCGGAATCTTTCGAAATTGGATTGGACAGTTTCGTATTTTTCGTCTCTTCGTCGACTCCAATTCGGTTCTGGTCATGATACAGGTCAACATGGTTCACCACGGAAATTCGAGAATCCGATGCGATCGCTTCATCCCAGTCCACATTCAGCTTGGAAATCAAATGGATGGTGAAAGCCTGGCGAGGACTAACGTTGCTGACAATAATCGTTACCTTCTGCCCTTCAACGGTAATGCTGTCGATGGTCGGCTGATTTTCGCCAGTATTCGCCAGGAAGGCTCCTACGAAACTTGCATTATCAGAAATCGTATCCACAATTTTGAACGTTCCAGAGTAAGGGGTATTCGAATTTGTATCACCGCCCTGTCTGTTTACAAGAAGGGTCCAGTCATCGTAAATTTCATGATTCGACAGTTCGCCGTTCGCAATCTTTTCATCCAGAATCGGCTTGAGATTTGTATTGAATAGAGAAAGAACACTGTTCAGATTTGAATCATCCAGCTTTTTAAACTCGCCGTTCTGATACGCGAACCGGCTTCCGGCACTTTTATGGATGCTGTAGTACGAACGGAAACCATATTGCGCATCCGCCAGCTTTTTCGTTTCATTTCCCTGAATGGCTGAAAAACCATTTCCAGTGGATATATTGGCCTGATTGCGTTTCCAGATCAGATCCTGCTCCCCTCCGTTGAACGAATTTTCATCAGGCGTGGACTGGAGCAGAATATACAGCTTCTGCTTATCTCCATTTTCATCGATTAAAGAATAGTTCTCTTTAAACCGGATGTTTACGGTTCGATTATCGGAAGCATACGTCACTGTATACAGATCTTCATCAATCCGGCTTGTCTGGCTGTTAAAGGCAGTTAAAAAATCCTGATACGTATAAGAAGGCAAGCTGCCTGCTGGATAGCTCGTCGAGGTATGACTGACATCTCCCTCGATATTCTGGGTGCCGTCAAACGCGAATTCAAGGGTTCCTCTGTACAGACCAATCACGGATTCTCCTGGTACGTAATGGGTGAAGTACTCGCCCGACAAATTCGTCTGATTGGTAAGGGTATCCGAAAGGGTTGATTCTTTGCTGATCGTCGATCCGCTGACCTCAACCAGCCAGATTTGTCGACCGGCTTTCCATGTACCATTGGCCTCATGATCTTCCTGCGTGCTGAGATAAGAGACGCCGCGTTTTACCGCGCTCAGTTCTTCACTTGTAACGATCAGATGGGAAACGTGAATGTGCTGCTCCACAGGGACTACACTGTCTCCAATGCCTACGCCGACGGAACCATTCAGTTCGTTTGTAAGCATCAGGTTATCCGCACCGTCTTTCGCGCGAACATAGTAAATCAGTTCGTAGCTGAGTGCGTGTTCCGGTGTGTGTGCCCCTTTTATCTCATCCACTGAAGCCTTGTATTTGGAAAGATCAAACTGAAAACTCTGCTGGTCGTCCGGCAGTTTGAACCAGATCGTCCCCATCGCTTCTTTTCCAGGATCCTGTCGGCCGTCATAAACTTTCAGAGCTGCATAGCCTGTAAAGCTGAACTGATCGGAAATGGTTCCGCTGACGGAAAGCTCGTCGGTCAGAGCAGCCGATCCTACATTTGCCTTTCCATCTTCGTTGATTTTGATGGAGTACTGTACGGAGTGGATGGGAACTGTGAATTCAGTGACATTCGTCTTCTGACCCGCTGCATCGTAAACATCGCCGGTCATGGTCATCGGCGTGTTTTCTGTCAGCATTTCGCCCTTGGCTTTGGTTACAATCTCAGATTTCTGAATGTTCTGAGAAACGGTTCCCGAATGCGGTCCTGAGCTGCTGTACGTGTCGCCTGTATACGCCAGGTTGGTATACGTCATCTGTTCCTTATTCTCTGTGGCCATTTTCACCATCAGTTCCCGGTCAATCCGGATTTGGCATTTAATGTAGTAACGCTGGCCCCTCGACATGGTTTCAGGTGCTGGGATCCGGTATTCGCGAATTGTTCCATTATCCTGGTCTGTAAAAGTTACTTCATTTATAGGAATAGAGGTGTAATTCTGGTCATCGGATGAAGACTGGCAGTCCACCATGGAGACATAGGACAAGTAGCCAGGCTGCACCACATGGTCCACCTGAAAGTTCATATAGTCGGTGACAACGCCGACAGGCCAGTCATCCATGTTGTATTCGCCGGCAATGACGCTGAGTTTGTAGGTCAGGTAGAGGTTCCCGTCGTCATCCGTCCTTGTTTCCTGTCCAAGATTGGATTTCCCAACGGTAAGCGTGCTTTGAAGCCGGTCATCTTCCCAGTCATAGCCTCTGCCATCGCTCGTACCAAATCGAATGCGTGAATCGTTTCGAATGTCCTGTACACCATGATTTAGCGCGTTTTTCGAATATTTGGCGGTATAAGTCAGTCTGTACTGCGTATTGGGCTGCAGCGTTCCTAGATAAAACCCTGCACGCGGCGCCGGTGCGCCTTCTACCGTATGCGTTACAGTTTCTTTTGGATTCGTTACGGGGTGATACGTAAGTTCAAGCGGGTCACTGGAGCCATTCCGGCTCAGAACGCAGCTGTACTGATCCTGTGGAATCTCCGTCGCGGTTCCATCCCTTGCAACGGAGAAAAACTGAATATTTTCATAAGGGGTAAAACCTTCTTTAAATTTCTGGCTCCATGAGCTGTAGTTGGGCCACCAGTCATCGACGATTGCATCGGGAGCAATCTGATCATCCGTCACAAAGCTGATCTGATAATGAATGATTGTGTTGCCCTCTTCGTCATAGGAATAGTTCTCGTGATTGCCGCCTTCTGGATTTTTTGCTTTTTTGAAATCGTGGACGGTCACATCGTTGTAGCTGGACGAGGTATCAAACTTAAAGGTGTAGTTTTTATCTCCAATCTGGTATTCCTGATTCGGGTTTTCCCAGATTTCTTCTCGATTGGCTAAAAGCGAATATTCGAATTGACCTGTTTTAATATCATTTTCTTCCAGTTCCAGATAGTTGCTGTAATCGATATGGAGATGATCTTCTGTTGGACAGGCATGAAGTCTTCCCAGTTCGATTGTCTTCGTTGATCCATCTTCTCTTTCGAAGGTGTGCATGAGAGGCGTTCCCTCTGCTGCCATATTGGAATGGAGGAAAGCAGGAATCGAATAATAGAATGAATGGTTGTTGTCCACGATGGTTGTGTATTTCAGATTTTCATAATTCACGACCATTTTGAACTCGACGTTCATCTTGTACGTAATGTCATTTTCCGTGTTATCGTCATCCGGATCAATTTCTGTCCATTCGGTCGGGGTGTTTCCTGAATTCTGAGGATAGCGATAATAAATCTTCGCTGCAGTCGGATGTTCGTTATATCCCTCGTCGCCGAGATTTCCTTCCGGATTCGATTCTGGAAATTTGGCTGCAGGACAGGACTCTGCTGTTTCGTCAGCCTGCGGTGAAATTTGAGCAGGTGTGTAAGAGAGGACCTGATTTGCGGCAGCCGGATTTGCGTTCTCCGCTTTTTTTGACTCTGCGCTTTCTTCCGTGGAAGCATCTGTTGAAGCTGCTTCAGCGGGATCGGCATCTAAAAGAACACGAACCGTTCCATAGACATGTTCATTGGCTACCGATTTGGAAACGATCTCTCCCTCATCGGCTTCCACAACATCCAGCGCTTCCTCATTTCCTTTAATGACAACCGCGCCTTTCAGTTTTCCCTCATCTTCGACAAAGGCGAGATCGCCTTCCGATGCCTGGTCAGCCGAACGCAACAGGCCGCCCTCAAGAAGAGGATCCATCCAATCCTTGACGGACTGACTGGCAAAGCTGCTCATATCTGCTCCGGCATAGCTGTAGACAAAACGAAGGAAGCTTTCCTGAAGGTTTGTCGTATACGGATTTCCTTCCCAGGCTCCATATCGGGAATATGGTGCTTCACTGCCGTCTTCAAGAACCTGAAAGTTAGATGAACTTACATGTGAGCCAACTTGCGAAAGAGCGATTGCTGCCGCTTTGCCAGAAGAAGACGGCTCAGCCATTACATCCGCAAAAGCCGCTGTCCAGACGGATTCATCTTCCACATCCGCCTCGAGGTTGGCTTCGCATTGTCGTGTATGTTGGTGTTCAATCCGCGTGCAGTTCTCCTCGCAGGTATCGCTGTGTACATGTTCTTCCATACCGCAGTAGTACTGAGGTCTTGCCAGGGCTGTTGCAGGCAGAATCAGCGTATAGGCAGTCGCAAAAAGAGTCAGTATGGAAAGGACTCGGATTAAAATCGGATGTTTTTTCTGAAAGAATCTTTTCATTCCAGACATACGCTTCCTCCATTTCTTAATTGCTTCAAAACCGTGAATCGGATTTCCCTGCAGAAAGCCTGACGACGTGGAAAACCCGCTCGTCGGCTGAAGGATCTCCGGTTCATTTTTTATGCGTAGTTCTTATTTCGCGTTTATTTCGATGTTTCTTTTCGCTTCAGGAAATACAGACCGATCAGCAGAAGACCGGAAAGAATAAACAGGCTTTCAAAAAGCGTCATTCCGGTCTGCGCTCCTGTTGGCGGCGTTTTTTTCGGTCCGGGTGCGCTGTTTGAGCTGCTGATGGAATTGCTGGTCGATTTACTGGATGAATGCGATGAATCGTCTGAGTTTGAAGAGCTCATGCTCGATGAAGTTGAACTCGAAGAAGATTCGGAAGAAGACGAATCCGAGGACGATGTAGAACTGTCAATCTCAATATCCGTATTCATTTTCGGCAGGGCGATTACATCGTAGGTATAGGTCTGTTCTTCTTCATCGAAATTTGGAACCGAAATTAAAAACGAACGGATGGGCTTGTAGCCAGGAGACGCTTCGTTCTGCATTACGAGATACAGACCTAACGGACACTCGCCAAAGCTGGCGATGCCGTTACGATCCACAGTCTGTGTGGTTCCCTCGATCTTGTGTTTCTTTACGAAATCTTCCAGATATTCAATGACCGCTTCTCTTTGCGGGTTGGAAAGATCCGCATTCGTTTCGGCAAACGTTTCATTCAGTTGAAATTTTGGATTGGTTTCTTCGTCGAGAACGATATCCGCCACCGGAATGATTGTCATGGAACCGCCGGAGATTGGCGTTCCATCGGCTTTGTGAATCGTCATCTGCAGAGAACCTGTTCGACTCAGATCAATTTCTTCTGCGGCTCGAACTGTCATCGGCACCATCAGCATGAGAGTCAAAATAATTCCAAACAGTTTTTTAAATCGAGTCATCGGCTTCTCCTTTCTTCGACTTTGGCTTTCTTGTCTTTATAAGCATCACGATGAGCAGGACACCGAGAATAATGGCGCCGATCCAGAGGGCGACGATTTTCTCGTCGATCATTCCCGCTTCCTGATCCAGTGACCACTCCTCAACGTTTTCCGTACGCTGACCCGTGATTAAAATGCGGTGCGTGTTGATTCCATACGGAGTACAGGTAACCAGAGTGACCTGGTCTTTCGTCGGATCGATCGTCAGCTGATCGAGTTCAGCCGGCAAAACGATTCGAATCGAGTCCACCGCGTACGTCAGTTTTTCGCCTAGAACGTTTAAAACGAAACGGTCTCCTTCTTCCAGCTGATCCAGATCTGTGAACAGCTTTGCGGAAGGAAGGCCTCTATGCCCTGTAATGACCGCATGCGTTCCCGTTCCGCCAACCGGAAGAGACGAACCTTCCAGATGACCGGCTCCTGCAGCCAGGACGTCTTCGGAAGTTCCGTGATAAATCGGAAGATTCACCTTGATTCGCGGGATCGAAATCGAACCCATGACCGTTGAATCCCCGATTTTTAACAGTTCGCCGTACTGCGCATGCTGTTCTGGGGTTGGATGATAGCGATCTGGCCGCGTTAAAAGATCCGTATTATAGGCATTGGCCTGTTCGCGCATGGCTTTCAAATCTTCTTCATTTGTTTCTACGACTGCCTGCTCATAATGGGCAATGGAATGCGATCCAAGCGTGGTATTCCACCAGTTGGAAAAACTTGGATAGGCCAGAAGACCAAGCCCGGCGATGAAAATGACAAGAATCAGAATTGTTCTTAGATGTTTCCTTAAAAACTTCAAACCCGTCTCCTCCTCTTTTCTGGAGAGTCTGGAAAACCTGGAAAATCTCTCTTCCAGGCTTTCCAGACTCAGGGAGTCAGACTCCCTGAATCCTGTGGGTTATCGAAGATTAGTCTTCTTCTTTTTTCGCCTTTTTGCCGGCAGCCAGTGCGATTACTGCGCCAGCAGCAAGAATTCCGCCTGCTGCATAGAACAGAGTTGTACCCATGCCGCCGGTTTCAGGCAGGTTGGAGATTTTGGAGTCAACTACCGTAGCACCTTCGTGGTTCTCGCCTGATAAAGTTACTGTCGCTGAAGCTCCGCCGTCATCTTCTTTATGGCTGGCTGTGATTGTAATCGTCGTATCAGCAGCCAGCTTATAACCTTCCGGAGCTTTCGTTTCGACAAGGGTGTATGTTCCTGCATCCAGACCAGTCAGTACGAACGTTCCATCTTCACCAGATGTGAGCTTCGTTGTGTCGTCCTGCGCTGTCGACCAGCCGCTAAAAATGCCGTTAGTGAATGCAGCAAACTGGTCGTCTTTCTTAAGAACGAACTCGGCTCCCTGAAGGGTGTTTCCCATGTTATCTGTCTTCGTGTTGGTCAGTTTATACGTGAAGACATATACGTAGTCCTCTTTGGTCTGTCCTGTTCCTTCCCCATTCGGATTGTTGGAATACTCCAGATAAACCTTGTTGTTGTTATAGAGCCCAGAAACGCCACTTTCAGCAACCACAGCGTGCGTATTCAGTTTGGCATTGTAGGTAACAACAACGCTGATTGCGTCATTCTCCTTAATTTCCGCAGGCAAATGAGCTTTCAGGTTATCGATAGTTACTGTCAGATTCTGGCCATCCTTTGCAGTAGTTGTTGGTACTTCAATTGCAGTAGTATTGTCGCCAACGAACATCTCTGCAGTCAGATTGCCTTCACTGACATAGTCAATTCCAGCACTCAGCGTGTCATGGAATACCAGCTTATAAGAATCGTAGTTTTTGATATCCGCATACTGTGCAACTGTAGCAGTCAGTCTGAACTGGAAGGTGTCGCCAATTTCATGGTCAGCCGTTTCCCCCCAGCCTGCTGTATTGCTCTCATCATGATTGTCGTTGTCGCTAACTTCTTTATCGACGGTTGGTTTCGCGTTTTTCGGTGTAATTACTACATCAGTATTGGCGACCTGGAGAATGCTCAAACCAATAACGTCATCGGCAGATGAATCAACCGCTGTTGTATCTTTGATCAGATAGTAGCCAGGTGTGAGGTCAGTTGTGTTGGATGTAATTGCTTTTCCATTCTCGGTCAGAATTGGATGCAGTAATTTAGCAAGTGCCAGGCTTTGTTCTGCATTAAGACCATCAATTGCGTTAGCCACAGCCGCAGCATTCGGGTTGTCTCCGAGTGCTGTAATTTTGTCTGCCGAAAGCGGGCTATCGTCTCCTTTTAATGCAGCAATAATTGCAGCTTGCGCTGTTGTATCAGCGCTGGTTCCCCACTCGATGTCAACAAGTTTGTCGCCTTCCAGCTTACCGGTAAAAATCTGATAAGCCGTAAAAGCATGTCCCTCTGCAAAATTGGAGACAGTTACTGTCGTTGCTGAGATCGGCATCGCATTCATCATCGGCGCTGCAGTTCCGAGCATTGTCGAAAGGGCAATCGCGGATGAAATTAAAAATTTTCTGGATTTCATTGTTTTTCCTTTCTGTTGTCTTTTTCTCTTTTTGGGCTGTTCGAATTCAACTCCTGACGATTCAGATCTCCTGCAGTAAAGGAAGGTAAACGTCCGGGATAAATCAAGGAATGATGTTGGATCGAATTGATTCAGCCTTTCCTGTTTTGATACGGGTAAAACCTTCTTTTGTCTGCGTATCCCTTCTTTCTGGCTTGCTTAAGCCATTTTGTATGAATAAGGCGACTCTGCCTTCCCTGGCAAGAGACCTTTACTGCCTATACGAATTGATGTGAATCGGATCCATATTCGGAAGGACAATGAATCCGGATTATGGAAGAAACAGTTAACTGTCGCCGGCTGGTCCTGGGTTGGGCCAGAGGCGGAAGACGAGCCGTCCAACAATATCTTCAGAAGCGATAGGGCCGATTTCTGCGTTTCGGGAGTCCTTGGAAATGCTTCGATGATCGCCGAGAACGAACCAGCGTCCTTCGGGAACCTGATAAGGAAATTCGATATCGGGATCTCCGTACGCTTTGTCTGTCAGATAGGGTTCATCGATTTCTTCTCCATTCACAAAAACGGTTCCGTCTTCGTGAATGTCGATCCAGTCGCCTGGACCGGCCATGACGCGTTTTACGAGAATTTTGTTGTTGTAGTAGAAGGCGATGACATCGCCCGTTTCGAATTTGCTGTTTTTGATGGCGGCAACGATATCGCCTTCTTCCAGAGAAGGCGCCATGCTTGGTCCGTAAATTTCCAGAACGGGCATCCATAACATGGAAATCAGAACGGCCACCGCTACCGCGACCAGGATGGTCTGAAGAATGCCGCGAACCGATTTCCAGTAGCGTTTTCGATAGCGGACGCGATCGATTTCGCTTCGGATCTCGGATACGGAAGGCATGTCTGGATCAGAGGGCTTCTTCGGTGCATTCTTCTGATTCATGATCGGAATAATTCTCCTTCAGACTTTCGAGATAGAGAGCAGCTGCCTGATCGGCTGCTTCAAATACGCCGGCCAGTTTCAAAGCCGCATGTGCCAGCGATTCGCTGTTTTCCAGATGGATCTGTCGCTGCGCAAGCTGAGCTTTCAGTTCTTCGTTTTCCTTGCGAAGCTTCTGATTTTCTTCCCGGGAGGCGAGCAGCAGTTCGAGAAGTTCAATGCGGGATTTGCGGCGCAGAGAGTTTTTATTCATAAACGCCTGTCCTTTCCACGAGATGAATCGGACATCATCGATTTGAATTTTTCTTAAGGATTGTAAAATCTCTTATCTTCGTTCTTTTTCAAGTTCGTAAAGTTATACGAAAGCGGGGCGCTCGGGCTGCCGTACAAAACCCGGACTCTCTTCCTGAGGATTAGATGGTTTATGATGATCTTCGTGCGTTCCTGGTTTTACCCGAGACGGGAAAGCAAGGAATTCGATGTGCTGGGAAAGAAAGAGATGAGCGGGTCATTCGAAAAACGAAATACTAATGAAATTGAGGTGCAGGATTTTTGAGCGAGAGCAGGCTTCTTTGCTCAGCAGACCAGTTGGCGTTTCTGGTCATATGGCTTGCCTGGGCAAGCGAGTCAGCCCCTCAATGTATTTAGAATAGTGTCAGCTTTCGTGGCTTGCGATGTACTTTTTCTTAACGGTTTTGTCTAAATTAATCAGTATTCAATTTATGATGCTTTTATTCTGACAGTTTATATATATTTGAATTATTTCAATCGTTTGCACTTTTTACTTTCTGGTATTAATTTAGCCAATTTGAATTTATTTATATTTCAACTACGGTAATTATTTTTAGCGAGAGCCTTGGTGAAATCCGACGGATTTATTTGCGTTTCTATACCTTATTTTTATTTATTTCTATCCTTTGATCTTTCGCCGAAAATGGCCTGTCCGCTCCTTTGGGCAGCTTTTTTTCCTGCGCGGATTTGCGCTGTCCTCTGTCTTCAGGCCCCCTCGGATCGGGTGCCTTTCGTGCCGTTAAGAAAGCCGATCTGCGCTAAAGAAAAATCCTCATGCATCTGGAAATCATCCAGAGGCATGAGGATTTTGTTCTGTGAATCTATCCCTCCTGTTCGGATCTTCAGCGTCTCCATCGTCTGACAGGCCACGGATCGAAGAGATAAAACGAACAGAAGGAGCAGAAGGGTTTGAAGGGAATGGAAAGAAGATCGATCGATTCCGTTTGGAATTTTATTTTTTGAGAGAAAGCTTTACGGCTGTCTCTACGTGCGGAGTCTGCGAGAAGAAATCAAAAGGCTGTACGCATTCGATCGCGTATTTCTTCTGCAAAACGTCCAGATCTTTTCCTAGCGTGGACGGATTGCACGAAACGTAGATCAGATTTTGCGGCTGTGCTTTCAGGATGGCGTCTTTCATGGTACGGTCCAGACCGCTTCTCGGCGGATCGACGACCAGCGTATCGACATGACGTTTCTGCGAAATCCGCTTCAGTTCCGTTGCCGCATCCTGACAGACGAAGGAAAGGTTTTCCTTGCCGTTGAGCAGTGCGTTTTCACTCGCGTTGGCCACTGCGTCTTCTACGGATTCGATACCGATAATTTCTTTAGCTTTATCCGCCGCAAAAAGCGAGATGGCTCCGATGCCGCAATAGGCTTCGACCATCAGATCGGTATGATCCGGCAGCCAGGATTCGATCAGCGTATATAAAGCGAGCGCCTGTTTCGTGTTGAGCTGAAAAAACGATTTGGGCAGAAGATTCAGCGTGAACTCGCCCAGCGTAAGCGTCATTTTCATATCGCCGCCCAGATGCAGCATCTGACGGCCAAACAGTTCGTGTTCCGGATCGTCCGGTTCCTTAATGGACTGCCAGACGGAAGCGGCATGATCTGACTTTTCCAGAATCTGCTCAACCAGACGTTCCGGGATGTCCATCTTTCCGGTAACCAGAACGATATGGATTTTGCCGTCAAATTCTTTCAGAACCAGATTTTTCAGGCCTTCCGGATGTTCTTTATCGGCAACGGGAAGTCCGGACTGGTCGATCAGCGTATTGAGTTCCATGCGGGCCCGTTCCAGACCTTTGGCATGAATCAGACAGCGTTCAACAGGAACGAAATCATTGGTTTCCCGCGCATACATGCCCGTGGTGACTTTGCCGTCTTTCATGCCAAACGGAAGTTTGCAGGCGTTGCGGTACTGCAGAGGATCCGGATTTTTGATGACAGGAAAAATCGGTCCTTCATAGTGCGCATAGCGGCGCAGCGCTTCCTTGAGGATCTGCTCTTTCATGCGGATCTGGCCTTTGTAGTCGACATGCATCAGCGCACAGCCGCCGCATTCTTTCGAAATCGGACAGGGCGATTTGCGCCGGCGCGGGGCTTCCTGGACGATCTTTTCCACATGACCCTGCGCATAGCTGCCGAAGTCGTGATCAATATCGATATCCACGATTTCATCGGGAATCGCACCGGGTACGAAGACCGCCTTCTTATTGACGTAGGCGATGCCTTCGCCGTTGATTCCCCATTTTTTTATTTTTGTTCTCATTTTGCTTTTCTCCAGGTGCTGATCACAAAGTCAAAGGTGACATCCAGACCGTTTTTCAGGTTTTTGACGCGCTCAAGGCCCTCAGCAGGTGACTTGTAGCGATACGGTGTCATTTCCAGCAGGCTCCAGACGTCATCGACATGAACGAGCTCGCTCAGCTCCGTACGATCGACAAGTTCAAAGCCTTCCGGCTGTTTTGGCTCATCGTTGAGACGGACGTTTTCATACAGGACTTCCTTCAGTTCCTTATGATGGTTTTTTCCGGGTCCGACTGTGATCAGTAAACCGTCCTCTTTTAAAACCCGTCTGGCTTCCTTTGCGGGGATCGGCGTAAAGATCGATGTCAGCAGATCCGCGCTCAGATCGGCAAACGGCAGTTCAAAAATGCTTCCGACAATGTATTGCGTCTGCTTGTCCTGACCGGCGGCATGTGCAATGGAAGGACGGCTTAAATCGATGCCGTATCCTTCTTCGACTTCCTTGGCAAAGCGTCGGGTGTAATAGCCTTCTCCGCAGCCAAGATCGATGTACATTCTGGGATGGAGGTCGTGGATCTTTTTTGCGATGGCTTCGCAATGCTGTTCACTTAAGCTTCACAAGTGAGCAGTGCCTTGCCTTTCTAGTT
>NZ_CAPAEZ010000028.1:0-29703 GCF_948576815.1 uncultured Allobaculum sp. | reverse complement strand
TTAGCGTATCTAATATTCAGTCTCGCGTATACCCGTCGATTGTTTGACACTTACCAGGACAAAGGGCGCATAAAGGGAAAATAGCTACAGGTTAAGCAATTCTTACGCTCAAAAAGAAAAGTTAAGTAAAATTAACTTTGATATTTAGTTAAACGAAGAAACCTTTAACCGAACATATTGAATAAAAATTTACCGAAAACCAGCGAAAACCCTTTCAGAATCTGTTGTTTAAAACAAATGCCTATGTTATAGTTCACATGTAAATTCTTCCGCAATTCCGCGGAACTCTCGTAAGAGACGAGAAATAGAAAGGGTACACTTAAGTACTATGGAACTCAACAAACTCTTTAAAACCATGATGGCAGGTGCTATGGCCCTGTCCCTGGCAGCTTGCGGCAGCAGCGACGGCGGCTCCACAAGCAGCACAGCTTCCTCCACAGCTGACTCCGGTTCTGCTGGAGGAGAAGGCGAAGTTTCCGTATTCTACTACACATACGGCGACGACTATATCTCCACAGTTCGTGCAGCTCTCGACAAAGACCTCGAAGATGCAGGAATCACCTACGCTGACTACGATGGCGGCAACAGCCAGACTACTCAGACTGAACAGGTACAGACAGCGATCTCCAAAGGATCCAAGTGCCTCGTTGTAAACCTGGTTGACACAGCTTCCCAGGATGCTGCGAAAGAAATCATCACCCAGGCTGAAACTGCTGGTATCCCAGTAATCTTCTTCAACCGTTCCGTTGACGAAGAAGTTATCTCTGCTTACGACAAAGCTGCTTTCGTAGGTACTGACTACGAAATGGCTGGCAAAATGCAGGGTGACATGATCGGTGAATACCTGAACGCAAACTACGATGCTACTGACCTGAACGGCGACGGTGTAATCTCCTACATCATGCTGAAAGGCCAGGAAGGCAACGCTGAAGCTGACGCTCGTACACAATACGGTGTAGAAAACGCTGACGCTAAACTGGCTGAAGAAGGCCACGAAGCTCTCGCTTACTACAAAGCTGACGCTCCTACAAAATACGAACTGGACAAAGACGGTGCATGGTCTGCTGCTCAGGGTACTGATATCGTTCAGAACGCTCTGTCCCAGTACAACGAAGAAAACGGCGACATGATCGAGCTCGTTATCGCAAACAATGACGGTATGGCTCTTGGTGCTCTGTCCGCTCTGCAGAACGCTGGCTACAACGACGGCGAAGGCAAGACCATTCCTATCTTCGGCGTAGACGCTCTTGACGATGCGAAGACAGCAATCGACGAAGGCAAAATGACTGGTACCATCAAACAGGATGGCGAAGGCATGGCCGCTGCGATCTGCCAGATGGTTCAGAACATGATGGCTGGAAAAGACAAATTCGAAGGCCTCGATTCTGCAAACGTAGTCGGAACATGGCGTATTAACATTCCTTATTCCGAATACAAAGCTGACTAATTTCCCGCTGCAGGAAACAGAATCAGTTTAAAACCGCAATGATTCCAAAATCAGCCACGGGTTCCCCGTGGCTGATTTCGAATCAGGCGATCACATAGAAATACGAAAGGAAAAACGAAATGTCTCAGGTAAATCCAACTGTTCATGACGCAGCTTGGAAAGAAGCACATCCCGTTGTCCTCCAGATGAAGGAAATCACCAAGCAGTTCCCTGGTGTTAAAGCGCTCGACGGCGTTTCTCTGAACGTCCGCGCCGGAAGCGTACACGCACTGATGGGTGAAAATGGTGCCGGTAAATCCACTCTGATGAAATGCCTCTTCGGCGTTTACAACAAAGACAGTGGAACCATCATCCTCGAAGACAAAGAGGTTAACTTCAAAAACTCCAAAGAAGCGCTCGAAAACGGTGTTGCCATGGTTCACCAGGAACTGAACCAGGCGCTTAAGCGCAACGTTATGGACAACCTCTGGCTGGGTCGCTATCCGACAAAAAACGGTTTCGTTTCTGAAGCAACAATGCTCAAGGATACGAAAGCGGTATTCGATGAACTCGAAATCGATGTCGATCCACGAACCGTAATGTCAACGATGCCAGTCGCTCAGCGACAGATGGTTGAAATCGCCAAAGCCGTATCCTTCCATTCGAAGGTAATCGTATTTGACGAACCGACTTCCTCCCTTACGGAAGAAGAAGTAGAACACCTTTTCAAGATTATCAACATGCTGCGTGATCGCGGTGTTGCCATTATTTACATCTCACACAAGATGGACGAAATTCTGCGCATCTCCGACGAAATCACCGTCATGCGTGATGGTACCTGGGTTGCTACGGAAGTAACGGAAAACATGGATATGAACAAGATCATCAAACTGATGGTCGGCCGTGAACTTACGAACCGCTTCCCGCCCAAGGACAATGTTGTATCCGATGAAGTATCTCTTGAAGTAAAGAACCTCACCGCTCTTTACAACCAGCTGAACGATGTATCCTTCAAGGCACACAAAGGCGAAATCCTTGGTGTTGCCGGTCTGGATGGTGCAGGTCGTACAGAACTGCTCGAAACAATCTTCGGCTACGCCACTCGCAAGGATGGACAGATCTTCCTGCATGGTCAGGAAATCCATAACAAAAACCCGAAAAAGGCTCTTGCCAACGGTTTTGCTCTTCTGACTGAAGAACGCCGCGCCACCGGTATCTTCGGTATTCTGGACATCCGTGCCAACACAACTATTTCCAACCTTAAAAGCTATCTCAAAGCCGGTCTTCTTTCCGATGCGGCAATGAAGAAAGATACGGACTGGTCCATTGGCGCCATGCGCATTAAGACACCGAGTCAGGCGACGAAAATCTCGTCTCTGTCCGGCGGTAACCAGCAGAAAGTAATTCTTGGACGCTGGCTGCTGACCGAACCGGAAATTCTGCTGCTGGATGAACCGACGCGCGGTATTGACGTAGGTGCCAAATATGAAATCTACGAACTGATCTCGAACCTGGCGAAACAGGGCAAGACAGTCATGATGGTTTCATCTGAGATGCCGGAACTGCTCGGCGTCTGCAACCGTATTCTGGTTATGTCCGGCGGTCGTCTTGCCGGCGAGGTAGATGCGGATAACACAAGCCAGGAAGAAATTATGACTCTGGCTGCGAAATACGTATAAAGAGGAAATATTAAAATGTCTGAAAACACAAAAGCAAAAAAGCGGAATCGCATGCAGGTGTGGATGGATGATTACAAGCAGATGGATGCGAAGGACAAAAAACGCGCCATCACGAACCTCCTTCTCAACAACGCAATGTACATCATCATCCTCATTGCGGTCATCTTCATCGGTATCCGCGAACCGAAATACTTCTCTGTATCTTCGATTGTCAACATCATCACACTGACCGCTGCTAAACTGCCGATCGCTCTGGGTATCGGCGGATGTATCGTACTGACCGGTACTGATATTTCGGCCGGCCGTATGGTTGGTCTCGCCGCTGTAATCATCGCGTCGATGTCCATCACCAATAACCGTATTTTCCCGGGTCTCGAACCTCTTCCAATCATTGTTCCGCTTCTGGCAGCTATGGCAGTCTGCGGACTGATCGGTTTCGTAAACGGCTTCTCCGTTGCGAAATTTAAGCTCCATCCATTTATCGTAACCCTGGCTACACAGCTGATCACTTACGGTATCATCCTGATCTACCTCAAGCTCGGTACGAACAACGGCCAGACTCTTTCCGGATTCGACCAGACTTACCGTGACATCGTTACGGGTACGATCTTTTCCATCGGCGCTTCTAAGATCCCAATGTACGTACTGTACGCCATCCTCATGGTTATCGTTATGTGGATCATCTGGAACAAGACAACCTTCGGTAAAAACATGTTTGCAGTTGGTTCCAACGAAGAAGCAGCTACCGTTTCTGGTGTTAACGTTTCCCGCACAATCATCATGGTTTTCGTTCTCGCGGCAATCATGTACTCTCTGACAGGTTTCATTGACGGTGCCCGTATCGCTTCCGTAAACGCCAACACTGGTTTCAACTACGAGTGTGACGCCATCGCGGCTTGCGTAATTGGCGGCGTTTCCTTCGTCGGTGGTACTGGACGTATCTCCGGTATCGTAATCGGCGTACTCCTGCTGCAGATTATCTTTACTGGTCTGAACTATATGTCCGTTGACCAGAACTACCTGTACATTATTAAGGGTATTATCATCCTCGTTGCCTGCGCGATCGACATGCGTAAGTACCTGACGAAGAAATAAAACCCCATTATGAATGAGAAAAATCATTCTGAGACCCCAACGGATCTCCAACCCGATGGCGGACTGTATAAGAATCTGAACGTCTCCACGCGCACTCTGGGTATTGTAATCATTGCGGGATGCATTCTCTTGTGTTTGTTGATGTACCTCGGTACGCGAAAAGATGGTTACGCAGTTTCCTATAATTCCAAGGGCGGAAGCGATGTACCCTCTCAGGTCTACCAGTTCCAGGACGCTCTGAGTTTAGCTGATGCCCCTGTCCGTGAAGGCTACCGCTTTACAGGCTGGTATACGGACGAAAACTGCACAATGCCTGCGGATAGCTCTCTTCTAGTCGAAGGCGATATGCAGCTCTTTGCCGGCTGGGAACCGGAAACCGATTGACTCAGTTCATTTGATCATTCATTTTCCCCCCTTAAGCTTCAGGCATACACCCCGTGTTCTCTCGATCGAATACGGGGTTTTTGTTTGGAAAAAAGGCGCGAAGAAACGGGCAGCTGTCCCGTTGATCCGGCTGCGGCCGGAACGACCCGCAACGGGGCCCGGCCCAGGTTTTCAAACGGCTGGATACTTCAGACGCCAAAACGTAAAAAGTCCTCTGCCACCCAGAATTCTGGGAAGGGCAGAGGACTTCTGCTGTTCAGTGCTCAGTACTGGAGTTCAGTACTGGATGGTATAGAGATTGAATCGGACTTACTTCTCGTCGATGTCGATCAGTTCGTATTCACGATTTCCAAAGCCAAGAGCTGCGGCAGCTTCAACCGTGTGAACGCCATGACGGCTCTCTACACGTTCAAGGAAGTGATCACGTCCTGGATCATCGGAGCTGTAGACCATATCAAGGCAGGCCTGATCGATCGCAACCGGGTCGGTGGAGATCATGATGCCGATATCTTTCATGCACGGATCTTCAGCGACATGGCAGCAGTCGCAGTCAACGGACAGGTTGACCAGGCAGTTGATGTACACAATGCTGTCCTTGAAGAAGGTGTTTACGCTTTCCGCGGCATCGGCCATAGCTTCGAGGAATTCATCGTGATTCACTTCTTTTTCCCAGCAGTCTTTCATCGAATCGGACTGACCGGTGGAGTGGATCCAGCACTTGCCGGCTGTGGATGCGCAGCCGATGGAGAGCTGTTTGAGGGCACCGCCAAAGCCGCCCATCGGATGGCCTTTAAAGTGCGAAAGCACGAGCATGGAGTTGTATTTCTCAATGTCCTTGCCGACGAAGTTTTTCTTGATGATTTTTCCGTTTGGAATTTCGAGGACTTTATCTGGTCCACCCGCATCGAGGATTTCTACATCGAAGTTTTCGGTCCAGCCATGATCGCGAAGTACTTTTTCGTGTTCGAGGGTGTTGAAACGATGGCCGCCCATATCGTGACCGTAAGCGGTGTTGCATTCAACGACCGTACCGTTGACTTCGTCTACGATCGGTTTTACGAATTCCGGACGCAGGAAGTTCTGGTTGCCGGCTTCACCGGTATGCAGCTTAACGGCTACATTGCCTTTCAGTTCCTTGCCTAAAGCTTTGTACAGACGGACTAAGGAGTCGCGTCCAGTGTTGCGGGTAAAATACACTTTGGATTTTTCCACGATAATATTCCTTTCATTGATCCAAAAATCGTTCATTCAAACAGAGACGTCTAAAACCGGGTGGCCTCAGAAGCTGGTGTCCACAATCTGATCGATCGCGTTCGTGTCGAGTCCGTTTTCGAAATAGTTTTCTTCGAGCGGAATCCATTTCGCTTCGAAGTTTGCGTACTTCTCTGCACCTTCCCGTTTCAAAAGCCGTTCTTTCTGCTCTTCCTTAGAACACGTCAGGAAGAGCAGAAAATCGACAAAAGGGAGCAGGTGAGCGTTGGCACTGTATGTGCCTTCGAGAAGCAGAATGCGCGGACGCTTCAAAGCGCGGGCCGACTGTAAAGTCATGGTTCTGCAGGAAAAGGGACAATAGATCGTTTCTTCCTTTTTCTGCAAAGGAAGCAGGACTTCATCGAGAATGCGTTCGTAATCGACGTTGGCACCTGGAGTCTTGAGACGTTCGGGCGTTCGATCTTCTGGCCGAAGGAAAAAGTCATCCATATGCAGGATGGAGCAGTCGTCCAGCCGGTCCACTAACAGAGAGGCCAGAGTCGTCTTTCCCGATCCGCATCGACCGTCAATCGCGACGACGAACATTGGCTTGTCGCTCTGGCTCCTTTTTTCTTCGAGCATTTTTACGATCGCATCCAATCGGTCAGCCCGAGAGGACGGAACAGATCCGTTCTGTATTGGGTTTTCGTTTGAAGAACTCATCCCTCCGCCTTGGCTGCCGAGACGGCGGCTTTCTGGGATGCGGCGGGACGTTCAAAGCGAAGCACGCCGGTTTTGTCGAGAACTACCATCAGAAGCGGGATTGCGGTCAGCTGCAGGATAATTCCCGGGATGGCATTTGAGAAGGCGCCGGCAATGAAGGCGCTGAGTGTAAAGGCGGAACCAGAGAGCCCCATCAGCACAGCCATTACGACACCCCAGATGATGCGTCCGCCAATCATGGCGCCAAGCAGGGACGTATAGACACTTACAATCGACTGCTTTTTCTGGATCTGATACAGCCATCCGGAAATGGCACCGTATGCGGCCAGTTCAAAAGCCATGGCCACAGCCTGCGGCATCATCGGCGGCATCGAGAACATAGCGCTTCGAAGCAGCGGCATAATTGCGCCGACGACCAGACCGTATTTCCAGCCGCAGATCAGTCCGCAAAGCAGAACCGGCACATGCATGGGACAGAGCATGTTTCCAATGAACTGAATCTGACCGGTAAGGAAGGGCAGAACCAGACCGGCGGCCAGAAACAGTGCCGACAGGGTCAGTTTCTGTACAGGTTTCAAATACAGCATCTCCTTTCTTTCTCTTGATCTCTTTCAGTATATATTCCATAAAAGAGCGATACAAAGCGTGAAGAGCACATTATTCTTATTCTCTTAGAAAATAATAGAAAGGTTCTTATTTGAATTATGAATAATTTTTCCTTACGGCCGTACCTGAAAATCATGCAGGTAAAGCAGAAAAAGGAAAAGAGGCTTTCTTTGTCCGGATCGCCGCCCGCTCGATCCGCCTGTGTGCAAACCGTGTACGGCTTCAATTCGTGATACACTCGAAGCCGTACAGAGATACAGAGAAAGGAGACAAACAGGAGCCCAAATTGCAGCCCTGTTCAAAGTGAAGCTATGGAAACAAAACCCAAAAAGCGCATCGCCATTATTTCGACTGGCGGAACGATTGCCGGATCCGGCCGGATGGGCGAAGCGGCGACGTATCGCGCGGGAACCCTGTCGGTTGAGTCGATTCTTTCCAGCGTCAGCTCCATTCAGGAACTCGCCGATCTGGAAGTCTTTTCCGTCTGCTCCAAGGATTCTAACGACATTACGGAAGAAGATCTGTTTCGCATTAAGGTCAAAGCGGAAGAACTTGAACAGGACGACCGGTTCGATGGCATTGTCATTACCCATGGAACGGACACGCTCGAAGAAACCGCCTTTTTCCTCAACCTGGTTCTGAATGTCTCCAAGCCGATTGTCATGACCGGCGCCATGCGTCCGGCAACCGCGACGAGTGCGGACGGCCCGATGAACCTGTATCAGGCGGTCGCTCTGGCCGCCAATCCCAAAGCGGAAAAAATGGGCGTGCTCGCCGTTCTGTCGGATACGATTTATTCCGGCCGCGATCTGACGAAAGTCAATTCGATCAAGACCGACGCGTTTGAAGTCGGCGATCCAGGTCCGATCGGCTACATGCAGGATGACAAGGCGTATCTCATTCACGCCCCGTATCGCCGCCATACCATTTATTCGCGCTTTGCGATTGAGCAGATTCCGCGGCTTGCACGCGTGGAAATTTATTATGTCCATGCGCAGAGCGATCCGGATCTGCTTGCGTACATGCTGGAAACGTATGACGGCGTCATTATCGCCGGATCCGGCTCGGGCAACTATTCGCAGGAAATCCGGGAAGTCATCGAAAACTACACCGGACCCGCGCTCATCGTCCGCACCAGCCGGCTGCTCGAAGGCGCAGCCTTTGAATCTCCGGTTTTTGATCCGCTCAAGAAAACCATTCCGGCCCATCGCCTCTCTCCGCATAAAGCGAGAATTCTTACCCAGCTCGCGCTCAGTTACGGCGTGCCGCGCGAAGAAATGCCCGCGCTCTTCCGAGAATACTGATCGAAACCGCGCCCTGAAGACCATAAGAGAAAACGTACAAAAGCGCCGGCAACGTCTTTGCGGCGCTTTTTCATCGTTTCAGGAAAAGAAATTTGTCCTTATTAACGAACCGGATCATCGAAACCAGGGATAAAAATCAAAACGACAGCACGTGGACACAAAATTCGCTATACTGAACTAACGGGTTTTTGGGCAAAACAAAGGCATTGACCGGGTCCAGAATTCATACCTGCACTATAATGAAAAGCACTGAAATACTCTTATCAAGAGTCGGGGGAGAGAGTCAGCTCTATGATCCCGCGCCAACCTCGTAACTGGTGGCCCAGCTGACATCGATAACGAAGGCGCTGATGAATAACATAAGCATGCTTCGGTATGCTTTTTTTCTGGTTAAGGACTTCGAATATCTCCAGGAAGTATTTCACATTCTCATGAAGTATCCCGTAACTGAATGTATAAGGAGGAAATTTGATGAAAGACTATATTTTTACCAGTGAGTCGGTAACAGAAGGACATCCAGACAAAGTCTGTGACCTGATTGCGGACTCGATCGTCGATGAAGCACTTCGCCAGGATCCTAATTCCAACATGGCGGTAGAAGCCACCATCAAGGATGATTTCATTCTGGTTTACGGCGAAGCCAACACGAAAGCCGTCATCGATTTCGAACAGATCGCCAAAGACGTTCTGAAGAAAATCGGCTATCCGGAAGAATATCACGTACACACCGTTGTAAATAAGCAGTCCCCGGAAATCCATAACGCGGTCAACAAGAACAAGGACGGCAAGCTCGAGGTTGCGGCCGGCGACCAGGGCATCATGTTCGGCTACGCATCCAACGAAACGGATGAATTCATGCCGGCCCCAATTTACTATGCGCACAAGCTGTCCCGTCAGCTGACCAAAGTTCGCCGCCAGCATCCGGATCTGCTGCGTCCGGACGGAAAGACACAGGTTTCCGTAGAATATAAGGATGACAAGCCCGTACGCATTGATACGATTGTCGTTTCCACCCAGCATTCTCCAGAAATCAGCCAGGAAGACCTCAGCAAGCTCATCCGCAAGGAAGTCATCGATGCGGTCATCCCGTCTGAACTTCTCGATGAAAATACAAAATACTTCATCAACCCAAGCGGATCGTTCGTAGTCGGCGGATCCTTCGGCGACTCAGGCACCACAGGCCGTAAGATTGTCTGCGATACCTATGGCGGAATGGGCCATATCGGCGGCGGATGCTTCTCTTCAAAAGACCCGACCAAAGTAGACCGTTCGGCAGCTTACTATGCCCGCTGGGTAGCCAAGAACATCGTTGCCAATGGACTGGCAGACAAGTGCGAAGTCGAAGTGGCTTACGCCATCGGACGCAAGGAACCTGTTTCGATTCTCGTGGACACCTTCGGCACCGGCAAAGTCAGCGACGAAGAAATCATGGATATCGTCAAGAAGAACTTCAATTTCGAAGTCGGCAATATTCTTGAAGAACTCGATCTGCGCAAACCAATTTATACCCGTACAACCAACTACGGTCATTTCGGCGACCCCAAACTTCCGTGGGAAAAAGTAATTGAGCTCAAGCGCTAAATAGAAATTCTGTTTTCAAAATTCAAAGTCTCCAGAACGCATCAGCAGGTTCTGGAGACTTTTTCTGCAGGCAGGAAAACAGGTCGTTTTTCCAGAATCGGATCCGTTAAAATCAGACTAAGGACAGGAATCAGATTAAGGACAGGAAAAGGAGGGAAAGAACAGGGCACACTGCCTTTGTATAAATGGATACGATATATGGAATGGCGATGGAAAACCGGAAATCAACGCGTTTTCCATTTCGTTTTTTGAAGAATTTATGGAGGCGCATCCAGGAATATTCCTCGTGGGGACGGACTACCCGGGAATAGACTACAAAGCTCCTGACATTTTTGAGTATATTTACTACTGCTATGACTGGGCACCGTCCAGAGAACCGGACTGCTGGCTTTGTGAGGATTGCGAAAGCCTGACTGTCTTTTTTGACGACGACAATTACCGCCTTGACCACCGTTACGATTTCGTGAAAATGGAAAAACTGTACGAACCGGGCGATAAGGGCTTTGATGACTGGGAAGAGTATGTGGCCATGCGAAATGATGAACTGGATGAATTCGGCGACTGGTATATCGGCATGGATCCGCTGACTGCACTGAAAACCTATCCCTTCAAATACCGGTATAAAGTTTCACCGGATCAAAAATACATCTGTGCGTTTGATTCCAGCCAGAATCTGGTTTTCTCCTACGAACAGGTCCGCTTTCTGGATTTCCAGAAGGAAGAAAAGCGCACCGTAAACGAATGAAGTCTGGAGGAATCTCGACATGGATTCCGTCGCGTTCCATCCTTCTCATTTGAAGCTGGCGACGGGAAGGAGCAGCCGATCAGTCTGTCCCCAGATAGATGGACGAATCCTTCAGATCCAGCTCTTTTTCATTCAGTGTCGCGTGCGTGAGCGTGTCGCCCAGATAGTTCAGTTCCATATAAAATAACGGGACATGTTCCTTGAGCAGCTTTAGAAAGATTCGATCGCCTTTCCAGAGATTGAGCGAAGCGATAGCGCTCCAGTCCATCCAGACCAGATCGCCTTCGCTGCACTCCTGCAGGCGCTTTTCTTCCTGCGGATCGAGTTCTCCCGTGTACAGAAACATAAGTTCTGAAAAGAGCGGATCTTCTTCGTGTTTTCGAAAGTTAAAGGTGATGATGCCGCAGAGTCTGGGATCATTCCAGTGCAGGCCGGTTTCTTCCCGGCATTCGCGCTGCATGCAGCCCAGGACCGTTTCGCCGTCTTCAAGCTTTCCGCCGATCCCAATCCATTTTTCCTTGTTGATGTCGTTTTCCTTTTTTGTGCGATGAAGCATGAGTACTTTGTCTTTGCTTTGAATGTAGCCAAGCGTTGTCACTAACATGGTGTCTCCTTTTCGTCTGATCTGTTTCTATAGCCAATTTCTGCACGTTTAAATTTGTTTCTATTTTACCCGCATTGAGAACAGCCGGTGTCTGACAGAAAGCCGGCGTGCTCCGATTGAAGCCGTTTCGTCTGCGCGTTTTGCCAAAAGGCCGGCTTCGTTGACTCCCTATGTGAGTTTGTTTAAACTAATGGCATGATGATCGATAAAAAAGACCCGATCCTGACGGAATCGGTTGAAGACTATCTCGAATCCATTCTTGTACTGTCCACCAAACTGCCGTATGTACGGAGTGTGGATGTAGCCAGCCATCTCGGCTTTTCCAAGCCTTCGGTCTCTCATGCCGTCAAAATGCTTACCGAACAGGGCTATCTTCTCGCAGATCCCAATAAACATCTGATCCTTTCGGACAAGGGAAGAGAAGCGGCGCAGCATACGTACCAGCGCCATGAATTTTTCACGCAGATGCTTACGAATATCGGCGTCGATCCGCAGATCGCCGAAGACGATGCCTGCCGGATTGAACACGTGATTTCGCAGGAAACGTTCGACGCCATCAAGGCGTACTATAATTCGTCTGCCCCAGAAACCGCGGAAGAAGAAGCTGCGTAAACGATAATTGAATTTTCGGACTGAGATTTTTCAAATGAGAAATCCAGTCCTTTTTCTTTGGATCCGTTTCGCAAAGCCAGGACGGGCAGACCGAGAAGAGCGGCCGTTTCGTTTGAACGTTTCCGCGGGGCTGGCCATAATGAAAACGATGAAACGGACGGCGACTTTTGGGATTCGCCAGAGCGGCCGTCCAAACCCTGTGAAAAAAGTTTTTCATAAAACCAGAAATTCTGAATCGACAAGAGCGACTGCTTTCTCTTCTGCCGGATTCAGATCGATATAGAACGGGAGCGATAGCTATGAATCTTGAAGTCCTTTCCCCAGCCGGAAATGAGCAGGCGCTCAAAGCCGCCTTTGCGGGCGGCGCCGATGCGGTTTATCTGGCGTTGCCGCAGTTTGGCGCGCGGGCGTACGCGGCCAATTTCACACTCGATCAGGTCGCCAAAGCCATTGAAGACGCGCATCTCGCGGGAAAGCGCATTTACGTCACGATGAATACGCTCATTGAAGAAGACCATATGGAAGAGGCGTATCAGCAGGCCAAAGCCCTTCATGAACTGGGCGTCGACGCGCTCATCATTCAGGACCTCGGTCTGATCCATCTTCTGCATCATCGCCTGCCCAATCTCGAACTGCACGCTTCTACACAGCTTTCTGTTTCCACACCATATCAGATCGAACAGCTGCGCAAGCTCGGCGTAAAGCGCTGCGTGCTGGCCAGAGAAGCTACGCTTGACGAAATCAAAGCGTGCGCGGCGACGGGAATGGAACTGGAAGTCTTTATCCATGGCGCTCTGTGCATTTCGTATTCGGGACAGTGCCGGTTTTCTCAGGTGCGCTACGATCGTTCAGCCAATAAAGGAAAATGCGCGCAGGCATGCCGCATGGAATACACGCTTGAAGAAAACGGAATGCCGATTCCGCTTCCCGGCAAGTATCTGCTTTCTCCTAAAGATCTTTCCGCGATCGATCAGATCAGCCAGCTCGCCAAAGCCGGGGTATTCTCGCTGAAAATTGAAGGCCGTATGAAATCGCCAGAATACGTCTACGAAAGCGCCGCAGCCGCCCGTGCTGCAGCAGACGGTCTTCGCGTAGGCAAAGAACTGAAAGTCGGCATGGAAACCGCGTTTAACCGCGGCTATACGACCGGTCATGGCTGGAAGGCGAAAGGCACTGTGCTGATGAATACGGAAACGTCCAACCATCAGGGCATCCATCTTGGCAAGGTCATTAAAGTCAGCCATGACCGCGCCCGCATTGTTCTTGATGAAGATCTGCATCAAAATGACGGTCTTCGCTTTGTGCAGAGGAATCGTTCCACCGGATGCAATGCCAACTTCATTTTCGATACCCGCGGCAAGCTGATCGCCAAAGCCGCCAAAGGGGAAACGGTTGAAGTACGCGTTCCCGGCGGCGTGTTTAACGGCATGGAAGTCCGCAAGACGACAAGCTATCTTCTGCAGAAAGATGTGGAAGAAGCCATTCGAACTTCGCATCCGCAGGCGGATATCGCCTTTACGCTTAAGGCGGCCAAAATCGGGGATCCGTTGATTCTCGAAGCGACGGATGGAACGCATACCGTGGCTATTGAAGGCGGTCTTCTCGAAGCGGCACAGAAAGCCCCAAGCAAAACGGAACAGATTGTCCGTTCTCTGAAGAAGACGAAAGATACCTGGGCCAATCCGGCAACGATTGATGTGGATCTGCCGGACAGCGCCTTTATTCCGGTATCGATTCTGAATACGATGCGCCGTGAGGCAATTGATCAGCTCGGCGCACTGCGTCTGCAGCGCGGACCGCTCGTCGAAGTCGAGTCTACGTACCAGCCCAAAGCGCCCAAGCCGCTGCCTTCCTTTGTGCAGATACAGAACAAAAACCAGAAGACGGATCTGCCTCTGCTGCAGGTCAGCGAATTCCCGATTCCGGGAACGGAGCGCAAATCTCCGATTTATAAGGATGAAGGCTATATTACCGATTCGCTGGGCAAAGGCGAAATCGTGGAAAACCTGAACATTACCAACTCCTACGCGGCTGCGGCGTTGCTTGAAATGGGCTATCAGGGCGGCGTTCTGGCCGGCGAACTGAGCGATGAAGATCGGCAGGCGCTTTTAAAGGCGTTTAAAGACCGCTATGGCTTTGAAGCTCCAGTCATTCTGACGGTTTACGAAAAGCCAAGACTGATGGTCATGAAACACTGCCCGGTCAATACGGCTTTAAAAGACGGCAAGCGTCAGAACTGCTCGCTTTGCCGGACCAACCGCTATACGCTGCTGGGCAAAGACGGACGCCGTGCATTCCTGTATGGAAACCCGGACTGCCGCATGCAGGTGTTTGATGAAAAGGCCATCGACACCATCGACCAGATCCCGGGCTACGCTCGCGAAGGTGTGCACGCATTCCGTATGGTCATGAGCGACGAAAGCCATGATGAGACAGAACAGCTTGAAAAGCAGATGTTAGAAAACCTCGAAGCCATCAGCGGAAACAAATAATTAGAGGATTTCATCCAGAAAATAAAGAGCAGAGCCAGGCGCTTGCAGCGTCTGGCTTTTTGCGGGATTCAGGCTTTGCAAGCCGATTTCAGTCCGAAAAATCATCCGGGTTGTCTGCAGATGATCAAATCGGTACAGTGGAATTTTCCTGAGTGATATGTGTATCCAATCGGCTTAAGATTAGGGAAATCCTTGAATTTGTCCAAAAATGAACTTTTTGAAAGCGGGCTTTGAACGGGCGGACTGAACCCCCTTTTTTGAAAAGGCAGAAAACGGTGCATCCGGCTAAGGTCTTTATCGAATCAAGCGGCCGCTGTGCTATAATTTGCCTGTATCAAGGCAAAGGAGGAAATATTTCAATATGCCTATTATTACGGATGTCTATGCACGCGAAGTCCTGGATTCCCGTGGAAACCCGACTGTAGAGTGCGAAATCACAACTGAATCCGGCGCATATGGTCGCGCAATGGTACCAAGCGGTGCTTCTACTGGTGAACGTGAAGCCCTCGAACTGCGTGATGGCGACAAATCTCGTTACCTCGGAAAAGGAACAACACAGGCTGTTGCCAATGTAAACACAAAAATCGCTCCTGCTATCATCGGTATGGATGTTACAGATCAGATCCTGATCGACAAGACCATGCTTGAACTCGACGGCACAGATTTCAAATCCAATCTCGGTGCCAACGCTACACTGGCTGTATCCATGGCTGCTGCATGGGCTGCTGCTGACTACTACGGAATTCCTTTCTACAACTATGTAGGCGGCTGCAACGCACACGTTATGCCTGTACCAATGTGCAATGTTATCAACGGCGGAAGCCACGCTGACTCCACCGTAGACTTCCAGGAATACATGATCATGCCTGTTGGTGCAACTTCTGAAAAAGAAGCTGTTCGCATGGCTGCTGAAGTCTTCCACAACCTGAAGTCCGTTCTGAAAGCAAAAGGCTACAACACCAACGTTGGTGACGAAGGCGGTTTCGCTCCTTCCTGCAAAGACGGAAACGAAGAACCTCTGAAACTGCTCGTTGAAGCTACTAAGAAAGCCGGCTATGTTCCTGGCAAAGACATCATGATCGCCATGGACGTTGCTGCTTCTGAGTTCCACAACCACGAAACTGGTCTGTACGAACTGAAGAAATCCGGCGGCGGAAACAAGACTTCCGAAGAAATGATCGCTATGTACCAGGAATGGGTAGAAAAATATCCGATCATCTCCATCGAAGACGGTCTTGGCGAACGCGACTGGGACGGCTGGAAGAAACTGACCGATACACTCGGCAAACGCATCCAGCTGGTTGGTGACGACCTGTTCGTTACAAACCCGAAAATCCTTGCAGAAGGTATCGCTAAAGGCATCGCCAACGCAATCCTGATCAAGGTTAACCAGATCGGTACTCTGACTGAAACATTCGACGCCATCGAACTCGCTCAGAAACACAACTACACCACAGTTGTTTCCCACCGTTCCGGCGAAACCGAAGACTCCACAATCGCTGACATCGCTGTTGGTACAAACGCTGGCCAGATCAAGACTGGATCTCTCTCCAGAACTGACCGTATCGCGAAGTACAACCGCCTGATGCGCATTGAAGACGAACTGAACAAACGCGGAACCGTATCCGTAGCTCAGTATCCAGGCGTTGACGCTTTCTATCAGCTCGACATGGCAGCTGTAGAAGCCGACATGGATAAACAGTCCAACTAATTGCATTTCCTCTGAACCAGAGCCGGGTGAACACCCGGCTTTTTTTGTGGGAAAACGGCGCGAATACGGCGGATGCGCTTTTTTGTAAAGGCTTTGTACAGGTTGATAAAATCGTCTTTTTCAGACTTTTTGCGGTAGATGAATGTGTCAAAAAGCGTTAGAAATAGGGGAGAGATACGGAATAAATAACGGAAATTGTAGGATTTCGCTGGATGAAATCGGAAGAGATCGAAAACAGGAAAGATCTAAAACAAAATGGAATACGGATAGTAATAACTCTGTAACAGTGTGTTGGTTAAAAATGCACGGTTTCTGGCCGGAATGGATTTCGGGTTGAGCCGATCGTTGCGGATTTGTTAGACTGAAACGCAGAAAAATTCCAGAACGGAGTTTTCATGCGCACGCCTTACGCAAAGTCATCCTTCTTTGCCCCCCTTGCCGCCCGCTTTTCAGGAGCGGGTAAGGGATGTCTTTTGAAGAGAGGATCGGCTTTTCAGGATGTCCTTTTCTGGATTATGGAGGAAAGGATGATTTAGAGAACGCGCACAGGAGTGAAAGAAATTATGAAAAAATGGATTGCCTCTTTACTGGCCGTCGTCTTATCCGGCCTGATGATACCTGCGCTCTCGCTTTACGCGAAAGAGGGCGAAAAGCCGGCAAACGGCTTTGAAAAAAGCGCGGCACTGGGAACGATGCAGATTCCCGCTGTGACCGCACCGTGCCTTGAGCAGTGCAAAAAAGAAAATATGAAAACGCGCCAGATCAGTCTGTTTCAGAGCCCCAAACCGTATTCGCAGGGTACGCTGATCGGCTATTCGCTCGATGACACCCTGCTCATGGAAATCGATGGACAGACGTATCACGTTCATCCCACTTGCGTAGCAGTCAGTCAGGAAGAAAAAGACGCGCTGAAAGACTACCAGAAAAAGGAAGCGGATCGCGAAAAGCGGCGTCTGGATGCGGAGATGAAAGTCAGCCAGGCTAAAAACGCGTCACAGCCCGCCGGAACGATGGCCGATCTCGAAGAAGAAGATCTGGAAATCAAGCTCGATACGCCCCAGTGGAATGGAGCGGTTCTTAACCGCAGTGCCGGAACCATTATGGGTCCTTCCGGAAAAGAGACGTACTACAATCTTCCGATGGACGGCGTCGTTCGCATCATGCGTTCGATCGGCAACAATGACAAATACTGGGTGCGAGAAGACGGCGTAAAAATGTTAGGCGATTATGTCATGGTCGCCGCCCATCTGCCCACCCGTCCTCGTGGCTCTCTGATCCAGACGTCCCTTGGCATGGGCATCGTCTGCGACACCGGAACCTTTGCGCTCAACAATCACACGCAGCTCGATATCGCGGTCAACTGGTAATCTGCCTTTCGCGAAGCCAGTCTCCCGGATTCCAAGCCATAAACGAATGCAGAAAACAAAAATCGCACATTCCCGCCAAACGCAGTTTCGAAAAACGCGTCGGACGATGGATGTGCGATTTTTATTTTGTTCAAAGGGAGCTTGAGCGCAGATTACTTTTCTGTGCTGTTCGCGCCTTCGGTAATCGACTGTGATGTCCTGGATTCTGCTTCCTGAATTGCGGGCTCTATGTCGGCATCGAGCGCTTCAAGAAGTTCTTCCTCTTCTTTTTCTATACGCTCTTCTTTTCGCTCTTTTTTGCTTTTCAAAGTCGATGCAGAGCTCTGGGCAGCGCTAGAAGATTCTGCGAGCGGTTTTCCATCCTTGAGGCGGTTTGGGCGAAGGTTAAGCCACGCCATCAGCACGGCCATGAACAGGGCGGGAAGAAACGTGATCCACGAAAAGCGAAACGCCATGAAAATCATGAAGACGACGTCGATCAGAAGCGCGGCGATTTTTACGCCAAATTTCATCAGGACACCAAGCGCTCCCGCGGCCAGCGCACTGAAACCGGCCAGCGGCCAGTACAGGACAAACGATGCGGCGGTAACGGCTACGCCCTTGCCGCCCTGAAAATGATGCCATATAGGAAAGCAGTGGCCGAGCAGCGTGCCGCATCCGGTATACAGCGGGATCAGCTTCGTATACGCGGGAAAGAGCAGTACACATATATAAACCGCGGCGCAGGTTTTGAGAATGTCGCCAAGCAGAACGAAGATTCCGGCTTTTTTGCCGAGAACCTTGATCGTGTTGGTCATGCCCGGATTCCCGGAGCCGCTTTTAAACAGGTCTTTTTCAAAGAGGCGGCCGACCAGTGAAGCCGTGAGAATGTTGCCAAAGGCGTATCCGATCAGGACACACCACAATAAATCCAGTTCCATATCGTCCTCGTTTCTGTGAATAAGTGCTCTGTCTGGGGAGCTTTTACTTGCCGGAAGATTTTACGATCAGATAAAACACCCCGAGGATAATTAACAAAGCGAGAATGGATCCTCCAAGCGTAATCAGAGAATCCAGTGCGGAATCAATTGCCAACATAAAACAGCCTTCTTTCCAGTGGAATTTCTTCCAGGCACACAGGCAGACCAAATCGAATCGCGTGGCGTCGATCGATCGGCGCTCTGCAGGATACGGAAGAATCAGGAACGTGTCTTTCCTGAACCGATTTTATTATACCTGTATGGCACGAAGGGAAAACCGCTAGCGCCATGCCGGTGCATCGGAGAAATCCAGCCCAGACAAAGAGATGGACTTGGATTTTCCCAGCAGTCGCTGGAAAATGGCGTTCGCCATTGTCCGTATGTTAGCGGCTATGAAAACAAGGGTCATGAAAAAAGGAACGAAGCTTTGCGCTTCGTTCCCGAAAAATCCGTTCAATTAATCTTCAAAAATGGAATCGTCAAAGAGTTCTTCGACCGTTTTGCGGCGGTGTGCAGAACGTTCACGGCGGGAAAGACGGCGATGCTCTCCTGGGGCATCCGGCTCTTCCGCTTTGGCTTTGCGATCGTCTTTCGAAGAAGCAGGTGCTTTAGCTGGATCCGAAGCAGAGGCTGCAGGTGTTTCTTCACTTGCTTCGCTTTCTTCATTTTCAGCGGGCACTTTTTCTGCGTTCGCTTTTTTGCGGGGACGCGGTTCAAAGTCTTCTTCGAAATCGACATCCTCGTCTTCTGCTTCCTCTTCATCGAAGTCGTCGTGACGTGCCGCTTTTCTGGAGCGGGACGATTTGGATGGACGGGACGTTCTTTCTTCAAAATCGTCTTCGTCTTCATATTCGTACTGACTGTCGTCATAGCGCGTGAGACCGAAGGCCCAGGCGCAGATGCAGAAGAGAACAAAGGTAATCAGGAAGCCGACGCTGATATCCGAAAGAAAATGCGCGCCCCGTACCATGCGGCTGCCCATGACAGCGAGCGAACCGAGGTAGGCGACGATCATCGCCAGAGAAACGCTGCCGCGTTTGGTGAAGCAGGGAATAATGGCCCAGACAAACAGGCAGGCAGCCGAAGCTGCGTGGGCGGAAGGAAAGGAGCGGAACAGATCGTGGTTCGTTTCATACAGAGCCATGAACTGGGAAACGCCGGATTTACCAAAGTCGTACCACGTACGGAACGTCAGTTCCGGATTTTCCAGAAGCGCGAAATAGCGTGGACGGAACCAGATGCGTTTCACAACCTGAATCACGGCTGTCGAACCGCCGCAGACGATGAGCAGAATCCAGATCGCCCTGATTTTGTCCTTGCGATCGGCCTTGCGCATCAGATACCAGAAGAGAAGCGCGGGAAGAAGGGAAATGAGCAGGCCGCTGAGCCAGCACATCCACCAGGTCAGTCCGAGTTCTTCGTTAATGGACTGAGCCATGTAAACCGGGCCGATGACGTTGGTCGCAAACGCGAACAGCCAGCCCAGAATCATGGTCTTCTTTCCTTTCCAGATGTCCAGAGTCAGCAGACCGGCGGCACCGATGCCCCAGAATGCAGGAGCGGGACCGCAGGCGGCCAGAATTCTGGCCCAGACGTTGAAAGGATCGTAAATCATCTGATCCAGAGGCAGATCGCCAAAAGTACCAATGGCGAGACCTGCCGTACCAAGCAGCAGGCCAAAAACCAGCCAGCCGTTGGATATTCGTTTGTGTTTATAGGTAGTCATGAATAAATGGTATCAAAAACGACCCGGAATGTTCGCATTTTTTCCAAACCTGCGACGACTGTCTGGATGTCGAAAGAGCGCTGTAAGCAATCCCGGCGCTTTTAACGAAGGAGGCGAGTCTACGATTGAAAATGACTCTGCGTACAGCTGCCTGAAAAGGACAAACCGAACTGAATCTTTGTCGGTAAAACGAAATAGAAAAGACACGCGCTCCAAAGCGCAAAAAAAGCCGGAGACATCGTGCGACATCTCCGGCAAGTGAGTGTGTTCAGACTGGCGATCTGGGATTTCAATGGGCCAGTCTTTGAATGGATAAAACTTAGAGTTCGTCCTGATGGGAGGCGTAGAGGTATTCGTCGATCGTGTTCTTTACGCGGTCCTTGATCAGTTCTTCTGGTTTCGCTTCGAGTTTGCCTTCGCGTACCTTGGTGTACTGGATCGGCATGAACTGGGAGAGAACGGCCAGGTTTACGCCTTCCTTTTCGAGGTTGGCGAACAGTTTCTTCATGGCTGCCTGAACGTCTGGATCCGGCATGTAGTAGCGGGAACGATCGGAGAAGGAGAATTTCCGTTTGAACCAGAGTTCGTCTTCGTTTCCGTGATAATGCTTCGCCCAGTTTTTCGGGTTTTTGAGCATGGCTTTTTCAAGGGTGTCAATGAAGTGGCTGGCTTCGTCTTCGCGCCCGTGGAACATCATTTCTTCCATATAGGCCAGTGCGAACAGCGCTTCGCGGGCGGCGTAAGTCAGAGCCGGTCCGACTTTCAGGATGCCGACGCCGTCTTCAACGAGTTCTCTCAGTTTGTACTTGGTCTGGTAGTCAGTGGAATGGCCTTCGAATACGAGGTTGTCGAAGTCCTTGATGCTGGCCATGAGCTCTTTGGCTTTCGCACGGTCGTATTCGGTGCAGCCGGCATCTTTTTCTTCTACGCCAGGCTGTACAACGACACCGATAACATCGGCCCAGGTGGTATCGAGACCTTTGTCCTTGAACGCTTTTTCAAAAGTAGCGACGGTGTTTTTGAAGTCTTCGACTTTCGTTACCTGCATGCCGGAGTTGTCGCCGGTAGCGCCGCCAGGAATCGGTACTTCACTGCCGACAATGTAAACCGGACGAACCGCATCCGGGTTTTCCTTTTTCAGTTCCTGGTAGGCTTCTTCGCAAACCTGCGCGAGTTCGGCGCCGCGGCGTGCGATCGTTTCGTCGCTCAGACGAACGTTTGGATCGTCGTCAGCGACTTTCATGCTGGTATCAATGTGGATTTTGGTGAAGCCGGCTTTTACGTAGTCGTGAACGAGCTGACGCGCGTAAGCCATTGCTTCTTTTTCCGGCAGGTTCTGCACGGTCAGCGGGCCGAGATGGTCGCCGCCAAGATAGATCAGTTTCGGATCGGTTCCAATTTCAGCAGCTTTGGCAAGAACGAATTCCTTGAAATCCTTCGGTGTCATGCCGGAGTAGCCGCCGTTCTGGTCCACCTGGTTGGCGGTGGATTCGATCAGGCAGACCGCGTTGTCATCGCGGGCTTTCTCGAGAACCGCTTCGATAACGAAGGGGTTGGACGAGCAGGCAGAATAGATGCCGACCGACTGGCCGCTCTTCTGCTTTTTCACAATATTTTTTAAAGTGTTTTCAGCCATAAAAGACCTCCTTGGCTCTATTGTAGACGATTCAAAAGCGGATGAAATCACCAAAAAATGGCGTTTGGATTTTTTGTTGACAAGAAGCCACAACTTGAATAAAAAGTGCAAATTGAAGGTTTTCTTCGCTCGGTTTGAAGAGGGGAAGAAGGGTCTGTTTCGTGCCGAAAATAACCAGTTCTGTGTACATTTCAGCAAGTGATAAGAGCACGTTCAAAGTGAAAGGGCTTGCCGGAAATTCCCTCGGTCAACCGCCTGTCCTTAATTTGCGGAAAGATTACAATTCCTTTACCTAGATAGAAGATTTATAGGCGTTCTGTAGATTTTCCTGTCCGGATCCGCGGGAACGCGCGGCAAAACGTTCATGATGTTTGAACAGATTCGGTTCGAACGTTTTTCAAATTTTTGATACAGGGAGGTTTTTTATGGAGGTTCTAGCACCCTGGATTGCGGTTGGAATTTTTCTTGTCATGTTCCTTCTGGTAATCCTGGATAAGTGGCCTCACCATTACATCACCCTCGGATGCGGTCTCGCGACGCTCGTTCTTGTGTTCGCACTCTGCCTGCATTCCTGGGATGCCATCTGGCAGACGCTGAATCTCGGGGCGATTTTCACTCCGGAATTCTGGCATACCACAGGGGAAGGCGGCGGAACAGGCGGCATCAACTGGTCGACGATTATTTTTATCGCCGGCATGATGGTTATGGTCGAAGGCATGGCGGAAGCCGGTTTCTTTCAGTGGCTCTGCCTGCGGCTGGCAAAACTGGTTCACTACAAGGCCAGCAAGATCTTTGTGGTGTTCATGTTAATGTCGGCGTTCCTGTCGATGTTCATTGACTCGATTACGGTTATCCTCTTTCTGGCGGCTGTAACGGTTGAACTCGCCAAAGTACTGAAGTTCAATCCGGTACCGATGATTCTTGCCGAAGTGTTCTGCTCCAATCTGGGCGGATCGGCGACCATGTGCGGGGATCCCCCAAACATTATTATTGGTACGTCCTTAGGCCTGACGTTTGGCGACTTTCTGACGAATACCGGTCTGATCGCCGGGGTTTCGCTGATCGCGACGATTTTCTTCTTCTGGCTCTGCTTCCGTAAAGAATTCAAGGAAGCTGACAAGCAGACGATTGATCCGAAAACGCTGCCGCAGCCAAAGGAAGCCATCAAAAATCAGACGGCCTTTATTCTTTCGATCGGCATTTTCCTGATTGCCATCGTTCTGCTCGTTTCGCATTCCTCGACGGGTCTGACGGTCGCGTTTATCGGTACGTTCATCGCGCTGATCACGCTGATCGCCAACGCGAAACACGCCGGCAAGATTCTCAAAAAGGTCGACTACAAGACACTTCTGTTTTTCATCGGTCTGTTTGTGGTCGTCGGCGGTCTGGAACAGACGGGCGTACTCGAACGCATCGCGTACTTCATCAGCGATATCTCGGGTGGTAATATTATTTTAGTCATTGTCATTATTTTGTGGATTTCGGCATTTGCGAGTGCCTTCGTCGACAATATTCCGTTCTCGGCTACGATGATTCCAGTCATCACGACGCTGGCCAGCGCGCAGGGCATTCCAATCAACACCCTGGCCTGGGCACTGAGCATCGGTACGGATATCGGCGGCAGTGCCACGCCGATCGGCGCGAGCGCCAACGTTGTCGGAACCGCGGTGGCAATGAAAAACGGCTACCCGATCGGATGGAAGAAATACTGCAAGTATAATGTGCCGGCGACGATTATCGTCCTGACCATTTCTACAGTCGTCATTATCCTGCGGTACGTCGTTTTGGGAGGCTGATTATGACTACTGACCAGAAACAGACGGAGGGCCAGATTATCCTGGCCATTGACCGTGAGTTTGGAAGCGGCGGCCGTGAAATCGCCGATCTGCTTGGCCATTATTTTGGACTGCCGGTCTATGAAAAAAACATCCTGCAAAATCTTGGCATCCGGCATCAGAAAGACGTCGAAGACCTGTATTACCGGGATGAATCGCCGCGCTGGAAATTCGCAAGCCGCACGGTAAAAGGACTGACCAACTCCAATGAATACGCGCTGGCGGCCATGGAGTTTGACTTCCTGCGCAAAATCGCGTCGGAAGGAAAATCCTTCATTGTCCTCGGCCATTGCGCCGAAGAAGTTCTTGCGGAATATCCGTCGCTTGTCACGCTGTTCATTTCCGCGGATGAAGCGTTCAAGATTCCTCGCATCATGAAGGAACATCACGTGGACCGCGAAGAAGCGTACGCGAAAATGAAACGCCATAACCGCAAGCGCAAAACGTATCACAACAGCTATTGCGAACACAAATGGGGCGATGCCAGAAACTACGACATGACCATTCGCTCTGACAAGATGGGTCCGTTTGAAACCGCGAAATTTCTCGTGGATTATCTGGAAGCCCGTATTCCGGAAATCAAGAACCGCGAACGGGCCGAAGAACTGGTTCCGCTTCCCGAAAAGAAGTAGAACAGACACCCAGCTTTATGATCGAAAACCGCCATCCCGGATCGGGGTGGCGTTTTCTTTGGGCAGGCTCAATCTGGACGAATGGCCCAAATTGGGCCAGAAGAAACGTTCAGCCTGTATAATAGACAGGCATTTTAAACCCGAAACTGCCGGATCTGTATCCGGTAATTTTCCGTAGATGTTCAGACCCGTCTTAAAGATGCAGAAATCCGAATTCTAGCCGGAGGATGGGGAAGGAAAGGACACAGGCTTTATGACGACTTATCGTTTTGCAACGAATCTTGCAAAAAGCGAATACGATGCCTTCGTGCAGAGCTCGCCGCTATGCAATCTGCTTCAGAGCTATAACTGGGCCGCGGTGAAATCCAACTGGGATCATCTGCACTGCGGTCTGTATAAAAACGACACGCTTTGTGCTACCGCCCTGGTGCTGATCAAGGCGCTGCCGTTTGGCTTTACCATGATGTACATTCCGCGCGGACCGATTCTCGACTACGACGATCCCGAAGTGATTAAACAGTTTTTCGATGGTTTGAAAAAAATCGGACGCAGCCATAAAACGCTGTTTATCAAAATGGATCCGGGCATTGAAATCGGAAAGTATCCGTCTTCCGATACGTCCCGACCAAGAAACGGCAACGAAAAATACGTGCAGCCGCTCGAAAACGCCGGCGCGATTTTCCAGGGCTACTCCATGAAAATTGAAGAAGCCATTCAGGCGCGTTTTCACTCCATTCTCGACAAGCCCGAAGATGTGCTGGCGGCGATGCCGAAAAAGACCCGCAAGCTGATCAAGGAAGCCGAAAAGCGTCACCTGCAGATCGTCAGCGGTCGACATGAGCTTCTCGATGACTTTGCGGCGATGGTCGAAATGACGGAAGAGCGCAAGCACGTTTCGCTGCGCAATAAGGAGTACTTCAAAAAGCTTCTCGACAATTACGGCGATGACGCGATTATCATGTTAGCGGTTTGCGATCCGGCAAAAATCCGTCAGGAATGCCAGGCACGCTACGACGCGCTCGAAGAACAGATCGCGGCCCTTCCGGAAAACCAGAAGAAAAAGCGTTTTACCCTGGAAGAGCAGAAAGAATCCGCCGCGAAGGATATCCGGATCATTGAAGAACTGATCGAAACGGTCGGCGACGACAAGGCACGGCCGATCGCCGGCGTTCTGAGCGTGAAATACGGAAAGAGCGCGGAAATGTTATATGCGGGCATGGATGAGCGCTTCCGCCGCTTCATGCCGCAGTACAAAACGTACGTGGAAAACTTCCAGTGGGCGTTCGATAAAGGCTGTACCGAATTTTCGATGGGCGGCGTAGAAGGCTCCCTGGATGATGGACTGACCCATTTCAAGGACAACTTCGCTCCGGAAATTCACGAATACATCGGCGAGTTCGATCTGCCGGTCAACCGCCTGCTGTATAAGCCCAGCAAAATTGCCTACGAGAAAAAGCGGCACTCGCTCAAGGAGGCGTAATGAAACCCTTCAAGACATTTATCACCCTGCTGGCCGGAACCCTGCTTTTAGCCGGATGCACGTCTGCCCCTAATGCGATCGCTTCATCGAGTTCTTCTTCGACGACATCGTCTTCGGCTCTATCCGCCTGTGAAGGGGAAGGCTTCGGCTGCCCAGTGGACACAAAAGAAGAGCAGAGCGATGCCAAAGCGGAAGCGTATAAGAAAGACGTGGCGGATTTTACGCCGATTTCCTTTGAAGATGCCATCGCGTTTTTTGAAGAGGGAAAATCCGGCGTTCTCTACTTCGGTTTTCCCGCCTGTCCCTGGTGCGATGAGCTCGTACCGATTCTGAAAGAAGAAGCCGAAAAGAACGATATCGAAGTGCTCTACGTACAGACGCGCGACGATCAGAAAGAGCGGCTGTACACCGATGAACAGCGCGATCGGATTGAACCGTATCTTCCCGACTACATTCGAAACAACCTCAAAGGCGAACCGACGCTTTACGTGCCGTTAGTCGTATCGGTCGTCGATGGCAAAGTCGCAGACGGCCATCAGGGAACGACGGAAGATCACGATGCCAAGGAGCGGGAAATGACCGACGAGGAAAAGGCGGAGCTGAAAGACGCCCTGCAAAAACTGATAGAAAGTCATAACGCGTCCCAATCGTAAAACCGAACGCAGCACCTGAACCCGCATAAAATCGCAGAGATGGAAACTTAGCTTGGCAGAAATCCGTTTTACAGAAATAGATCTGCCGCATTTCTTCGCCAGATCCCAATTGAAAATAAAGGCGGTCCTCTGGATCCGGATCATTCCGAAAGGAAATCATCCAGACGAGGACCGCTTTTTTTGTGTGAAGGGGAAAGAGAAGCTATAAAAAAACTCGCGATTTCTCGCGAGTGCGTATTCAAGTGGAGCAGATGAGGGGAATCGAACCCCCGTATCGACCATGGCAAGGTCGTGTTCTACCATTGAACTACATCTGCATAAATGGCGGTCCAAACGGGACTCGAACCCGCAACCCCCTCCGTGACAGGGAGGTACGCTAACCAATTGCGCCATTGGACCAAAAGATGGCGGAGAAGGAGAGATTTGAACTCTCGCGCCAGTTTCCCGACCTACACCCTTAGCAGGGGCGCCTCTTCAACCACTTGAGTACTTCTCCAAGGATGTTTTATTTATTTGCTTCGTGCGATTGCTTGACTATATTAGCATGGTCCCCGGAAAGGAGCAACCCTGTAATCTCAAAAAAATGAATTTTTTTGATTCCGTCCAGCAACGCCGCGAGAAGCGCCTGAAGAAGAAGCGGTTTACGAGAACCGGCAAAACCTTCGTCGGACCGGAAAATCCGGCCGCATGAATGAGGATACACCATCTTTGGCCAAAAGGGAAAAAGAAACCCCAGACCCGATCCAGACCCGAGAGGAAGAGCAGAGCGGAAGACAAGAGCGGGATAAGCCGGACACGGGATAAGCGGAACGAAGGGAAATAGACCCGCCTGCTGCTTTTCAACGGATCCGCTCCGGTTCGTACCGAAGCCGGTTCTGTCCGTATAAAAGGATATGAAAATGAAAGAACGAACACAGATGGACCGGCCCCGGGAAAAAGCGATGCTGCAGGGAATTGAGCGTCTGGAAAATCAGGATCTGCTTTGTCTGGTCCTCGGATCCGGGACGAAAACGCACGCGGTGGAATCTCTGGCGCAGTCCATTTTGCAGAAGACAGACAATCTGCGCCGTCTCTATTCCATTGCGCCCGAAGAACTGATGGAAATTGAAGGGATCGGTCAGGCCAAGGCGCTCCAGATCTGCGCGGCCAGAGAACTGTACGCCCGCTCCCTGCAGGCACGGACGATGAGCGTTTCCATTCGAAGCCTGGACGATATTGAAACGTGGCTGCAGGCGGAATACGGAACCAAAAGTCAGGAACACTTCGCGGTGCTCTATCTCGATGTCAAACGGCGGATCATCCGGCACAAGGATCTGTTTGTGGGCACGCTCGATCAGTCGCTGATCCACCCGCGGGAAATTTTTCGGGACGCGCTCATGACGTCCGCGAGTTCCATCGTCCTCGTCCACAATCATCCGTCCGGCGATCCGATTCCTTCGCTGGCGGATCTGGAAAGTACACAGATGCTTCTCGAAGCCGCAAGACTTCACAAAATCAGTCTGCTCGATCACGTCATCGCCACGCGAAACGGCTGTTTCAGCTTTCGATCGCACGGTCTGCTCGACGAGCCGGAAAGTGAGTACACAGAGCTGGCTTAGCCGCCGTACGCTTTCAAAATCCGGTATAATGAGACAAATCCGGAGGGCGAACGTATGCGACGATTTACCAAACTGCAGAGAATTCTCATTCTTTTTATTTCTGTTTTCTTTCTGTTCGGATGCCTGATGCTTTCCGTACGTCAGAATTCCATTTCCAATATCGGCTACAGCGCGTGGACGTATTTGCGCTATGGCCTGTTTGATAAGCCGCTGACTTCCGCGGCGAACGCGGTCAGCGATTTTTCCAATCTCTGGCATGTGTACCAGGACAATACGTATCTTAATGACGAACTGGCCAACCAGCGCTCCTACCAGACGCTGTATGCCCAGGAACGCAACCGCAATCTGGAACTGCAGGGCCTGCTGGAGCTGAAAAACGCGATGCCAGACGCGAAGCAGATCAGCTGCGAAGTGATCAGCCGTCCCGTTCAGGCCTGGAATCAGAGCGTGACCGTTTCCGCCGGCAGCGCAAGCGGCGTCGAAAAGGGCATGCTCGTTGTATCGAGCCAGGGCGTCGTCGGCCTGGTCGAAAGCGTACAGGATACGACATCGGTTGTGGCCCTGCTGACCGGAAACGAACTGCCCAACGACATTACGGTGCAGATTTCGATGGACGACGGAACGACGGTCGAAGGCGTTCTGCGCGGCTATGACGCCAGCCAGAACCGCTACGAAGTGCTTCTCTTTGATCACGAAGCCATCGTTCTGCCCGGACAGAAAGTGGCTACCTCCCAGAAAGGCGGCCAATACGCGGCGGGTCTGATGATCGGGACCGTTACGTCTTCGGTCGTGAATGACGACGCGATCGTTTCCACGATTTATGTCGAACCGGTCGACAACATGAACGGCTTCACCTACGTCAGCATCTTTACGGAAGGAACGCCGGAACAATGAAGAAGCCCTACGCAATTGTCGGCGGCTTCTTTATTCTGGGGATGCTCGATTCCATGCTCGCCTATACGCTGCCCCTCGACTTTACCTTTCAGTCGCTCTCCGTCATCTGGCATTTCTATCTGATCGGCGTGATGGTGTACACCCATGACAAGCCGTGGCTGACCCGTATTCTGGTCGGGATGTTAGCAGGACTTTGTTACGACGGACTCGTTACCGGTACGTTTCCGGCCTGCACGTTTTCCTTTCCGATCATGGCCTGGCTTGGCGGTCTTTTTCCGGTCTGGCTCAAATCGAGCGAACGAAGAACAGTCTGGCTCATTTTCCTGCTGTTTATGGGGGATCTGTTTACGTATTTCCTGATGGAAAGCACCGGACGTCTTTCAGTGTCCCTGCTTTCCTGGTTTTACCATTTCGAACTGCTGACGCTGATTTTTTCGTCTCTGTCCGTCATTCTGGTGTTTTACATCGATCTGGTTATCGTACGCTGGGCCCTGTTTCAGTCCCGCTTTGTCCCCCGCAACAAAGTGCCTTCGCTGGCCTCGAAAGTCAGAACGCCAAACCGCAACCATCCCAGAAAGCTGTAATTAGGAAAAAGCTGTAATTAGAAAAATGCAAAAGCCATCGGGCTAAGGAAATTTCTCCTTTTGCCGGATGGCTTTTCTGTTTGTTTTTTCAGGGGGGCGGTTTGCTTTTTCAGGGGAGAGACTGGAAAAGAGAGTAAGTGTCAAACAATCGACGGGTATACGCGAGACTGAATATTAGATACGCTA
>NZ_CAPAEZ010000027.1:0-30036 GCF_948576815.1 uncultured Allobaculum sp. | reverse complement strand
GGAACTAACCTGATTTGTAAGTGAGCTTGTGAAGCTTAAGTGAACAGCATTGGTAATTGTGTGTAAAAAAAACGGTACACTTTCCTGCGTGCAAAAATAAAAAAGGTTTGGTTCCGACACAGTGGTAACCCCTTACCCTTTTGTTCGGGCAATCGGTTGTTCGGTCATTACAGGCGAATTGAAAGATTTGCCTACCTATAATCAAAGTGTTGAACAAAGTTTGTGACGAATACGGTAAAAATATCGGATCAGGACTGTATTTGCTGCACACTTAAGGAGGACATTTCATGAAAAACTGGCAGAAATTTGCTGCTGCTGCGCTTGCAGGCTCCATGCTCCTGGCTGGATGCGGCGACGGCGGAGAAACTGCTGATGCTTCCAAAGCTTCTGGCGACGGATCCAAAGGTTCCGTGTATTATCTGAACTTCAAACCAGAAGCAGACAAAGCCTGGCAGGAACTCGCTAAGAAGTATACTGACGAAACGGGTGTAGACGTAAAAGTAGTTACTGCAGCCAGCGGCAACTACGAAACAACCTTGATGTCGGAAATGGGCAAGAGCGGCGCTCCAACGCTGTTCCAGGTCAATGGTCCAGTCGGCCTGAAAAACTGGGAAGACTATGCATACAACCTGTATGACACTCCAGTATTCGATCAGCTGACCAGCGACAGCTACGCTCTGTACATCGGCGACAAAGCAGACAACGATGTAGCTGCGATCGCCTATGCGATTGAATCCTACGGCATTATCGTCAACACTGAACTGCTCGAAAAGGCAGGCCACTCCGTTGACGAAATCACAAGCTTCGAAACTCTGAAAAACGTTGCAGACGATATCCAGTCCCGCAAGGACGAACTCGGATTCTCCGCCTTCTCCTCTGCAGGCATGGACGGATCTTCCGACTGGCGTTTCAAAACGCACCTGGCCAACATGCCGATCTACTTCGAATACAAAGATGACGGCGTAACGGACAAGGACGAACTGAAGGGCACTTATCTCGATAATTACCGCGATATCTTCGATCTGTACATCACAGATTCCACAACCGAAGGAAAAGACCTCGCTTCCAAGACGATGGACGATTCCGAACGTGAATTTCTGAACGGCGAAGCCGTATTCTTCCAGAACGGTTCCTGGGAATACACAAACCTGATTGACGGCGGCATGACTGACGATCAGCTGACGATGATCCCAATTTATATCGGTGCCGGCGACGAAGCCAACCAGGGCCTGTCCACAGGTACGGAAAACTACTGGGTAGTCAACAAGGAAGCTTCCGCTGACGATATCCAGGCTACGCTCGACTTCATGAACTGGCTGGTTACTACTGACGAAGGAACCACATTCATGGCGGACGATCTTGGCCTGACCATCCCGTTCAAGGATGCAAAACCAAGCCCGAACATCTTCGTTCAGGAAGACATTAAGCTGACGGAAGAAGGCAAGACACCAGTATCCTGGAACTTCACAACCATGCCTTCCGAAGAATGGAAGAACACTCTGGGTTCTGCTCTGACCGCTTACGCAGCAGATCCAACCGATGCCAACTGGGAGAAGGTAAAAGAAGCCTTCACTGTTGACTGGAAAAACGAAAAAGAACTTGCCAAATAGCCGCTGATCCGGATTGGCGATTCAGCAGTGCCTGAAGACCTCTTGCACAGGCTTCAGGAAAATCCAGGTGCCTGCTGATCCGGGCACCTGAGCAGCGCAGCCGGAAAACCTGTTTTTACCGTCTGCGCTGTTTTTGCTTTCTGTTCACCCTGTTCAAAAAGAGCAGCGTGCTTCAGAAAATAAAATTATTGAAATACCCGCTTCTCTCTGGCCTGTTTCGCTCGAAACGGGACGCAGAAGAAGCTGTGCATAAAACAAAATCAACAAAATTAAAAAGAAACGCTTTGCTTTTCTGTCGGATCCATCCGCTCCCTGAACGCTTCTCATTCTCATTCCGCTTAGCCGGGATAAGGAGAAGGCAGGGAAGGATGGTTTCCGTACAGGAAACGAATTCTGTCCTTTTATGGCAAGCGTTTGAAACGTTTACATAGAGGACTTGCAGTAAAGAATAGGAGCAGCTTATGGAAAAAGCGTTAAAGAAATACGGCTGGATCTTCGTGCTGCCTACCCTGATCGCATTTACGATTGGATTTATCGTCCCCTTCTTTGAAGGTCTCTATCTTTCCTTCTGTAAATTCACGACCGTAGGCAATGCGAAATTCATCGGTTTTGGCAACTACGTCAGCGCCCTGACGGACGCCCAGTTCCTTCGCTCTGCCGGATTTACCATCGCCGTGACGGTGGTCAACATCCTCGCCATCAACATTCTCGCCTTCGCTCTGGCTATGGCACTGACCCAGAAGCTTAAAGGTACGAACTTCTTCCGTACCGTCTTCTTCATGCCAAACCTGATCGGCGGTATCGTTCTTGGCTACATCTGGCAGATTCTGATCAACGGTGTCCTCTCCATCGCGGTTCAGCCTTTGCTGAAACTGAACGGCACAGCCGGCTACTGGGGCATCATCATCCTGATGTGCTGGCAGCAGATCGGCTACATGATGATCATTTACATCGCCGGACTGCAGAACGTCCCCGATGACCTCGTCGAAGCCGCCAGGATTGACGGCGCGACCGACTGGCAGATTCTCTGGAAAGTCAAAATTCCGATGATGATGCCGTCCATTACGATCTGTGTCTTCCTGACACTGACCAACTCGCTGAAACTGTTCGACCAGAACCTGGCTCTGACCAACGGCGATCCAAACCATTTAACCGAAATGCTCGCGCTGAACATTTACAGGACCTTCTACGGCCGTTCCGGCCCGCAGTGGAAAGGTATCGGCCAGGCTAAGTCGGTTATCTTCTCGATTGCTGTTATTCTGATCGGCTTCTGGCAGCTGAAAGCCACAAGAAGCAAGGAGGTACAGGCATGAGTGACGCAAAACGTAAAAGTTCCGCAAAAGAGGTCTGCCTCTTTATTCTCATGGTCGTACTGGCCGTTCTGTGGATTTACCCGGTTTTCATGATTCTCGTCAACTCTCTGAAAGTGGAGAGTGCCATTACGACAAGCAGCGTCTTTGACCTGCCGAACGCCGCGCAGTTTGCGGGCTTCGCCAACTATTCCGAAGCAATCAATTCGCAGGGATTCCTCGTTTCGCTTGGCTATTCCACGCTGATTACCATCACCTCGGTTCTCGCAATTATTATCTGCTGTTCGATGTGTGCCTGGTATATCACCCGCGTTCATACCAAGTTCAACAACTTCCTGTACTACCTGTTCGTATTCTCGATGGTTGTACCGTTTCAGATGGTTATGTTCACCCTTTCGCAGACGGCGGACATGCTCAAACTGAACAACCCGTTCAACATCTGGGTCATCTATCTTGGCTTTGGTGCCGGTCTGGCGGTCTTCATGTTCGCCGGCTTCGTAAAATCCATTCCGGTGGAAATTGAAGAAGCGGCCATGATCGACGGCTGTACCCCGCTCCAGACGTTCTTCAAAGTCGTTATGCCGATTCTGAAACCGACGATGGTTTCCGTTACGATTCTGCAGGCGATGTGGATCTGGAACGACTACCTTCTGCCGACTCTGGTTCTGGATATCACGAAATACAAAACCATCCCGATGCTGATTCAGTACTTCCGCGGAAGCTACGGAAAAGTATCGATGGGTCCGATGATGGCCTCCATCATCATGACGATCATCCCGATTATCATCGTTTACATTCTTGGTCAGAAACACATCATCAAGGGTGTAGCCGCCGGTGCCGTCAAAGGCTAAAGCGACCGTCAAAGATCTCGCCCGTCTTTCCGGCTGGTCTTTAGGCACAGTCTCCCGGGTGCTCAACCGCGCTCCGGGCGTCAGTGAAAAGGCCGTCGCGGATGTAGAAAGAGCGATTGCCGTCAGCGGCTTTGTTCGCAATGACCGGGCTTCGGCCCTGCGCCGCAAGGAAAAATCCGGCGTTCTCATTCTGGTGCACAGCCAGCCGTTCCCGTATTATCAGACGCTCGCTGAGCGTGTGAAAAGCCGGCTGGAAGGCCATAAGGAAATGGAACGCAAGCCCCTGACTCTGATGGAGCTTTCCGCACAGGCAGGGGAAGATGAAATTCTTACGCGCATCGAGCAGACCAGCTGCGAATTGGTCATTGTGATCGGTGCCTCTCGACAGATGCTGATGCATATTCATGGCCGGATTAAAATTCCGGCCATTTATTTCAGCGGGGATCTTTCCTCTCTGGACGCCAGCAGAACCGCCTGCTTCTTTTTGCCGATTACCGAAATCGCCCAGCAGTGCACGGAGCTTCTTTTCGAAAACGGATGCCGCAGGATCGGCATTTTGTACGCCGACCGCGAAAATTCGATCGAAAGCGCGGATTTCATTCTCGGTGTGCAGTACGCCTTCTATTCACGGAATCAGGTCTTTTCCCTGCAAAAGCAGGGCGTCTGCTGCACGTGTTCGAAAAATGCGGGCTATGCCGGCCTGAAAGAACTCGTCTGGCAGATGCCGGATCTGGACGGCCTGCTCGTTTTTGAAGAAAACATGGCGCTTGGCGCGCTTCGCGCCGCGCAGGATCTTGGCTATGTTCCAGGAGAAAAGCTGAAGGTGATCACCCTGGCGCAGAGCGATCTTTGCGACTATGCCTGTCCAAGGCTTAGCGCGGCAAGACGGGATCTGGAGACGGAGGCGGGACAGCTTTCAAAAACGGCATTGAAAATGTTAGGATTTTTCCGGACCGACAGAGACTGCCATATTCCCGTCTCCTGGAGCATGTCCTTTGCGCCAAGCTGTCCAAAGCCGGGCGCAGACGGGATCCCGGTTTTTCCAAATGAAGATTCTGTTCCTCCGGAAAACGCTCAAAAAGACGAATCGAAGACAGACCAGTCTGAGAATGACGAATCTCAGAAAGATCAATCGGAAAAAGAAGAATACGCGGGATCGTGACGAAACGCTTTTGGAAAGGCTCCAGGAAAAGCTTCAGACCTATTGATACAATCCCAGAAATCCCCCTCTGAACGGGGATGGGACAGTCTTTGAAACGGAATGGAATAGAGCTTATACAAGCTTTAGAAAGAGTGAACTATGCGAAAAAATGGAATCCTTCTTCACATTTCCAGTCTTCCTTCTCCTTATGGAATCGGAACGCTGGGCAAAGAAGCCTATGACTTCGTCGATTTCCTGAAACGCAGCGGACAGTCCGTCTGGCAGGTACTCCCCCTGTGCCCGACCGGCTACGGCGATTCTCCCTACGCTTCCTACTCGACGTTTGCGGGCAACCCCTATTTCATCGATCTGGATCTGCTCGCTAAAGACGGCCTGCTCAATGAAGAAGACTACAAATATATCGACTGGGGCGAAAAAGCCGATCAGGTCGATTTTGGAAAGATGTACAACAACCGTTATCCGGTTCTGGCCAAAGCGGTCAATCGCTTCCTGGAAAATCCGGATGCCGAGTATGAGACGTTCTGCAAGAAGAACGCCCACTGGCTCGATGACTACGCGCTGTTCATGGCGTTAAAAGATGCCAACGAAGGCAAGGCGTGGCTCGACTGGGACGAAGAACATCGTCTTTACGATGCGAAAAAGACTGCGAAATGGGCGCAGGAAAACAAGGATCGCATGGACTACTACAAAGTCATGCAGTATCTGTTTTTCAAGCAGTGGGACGCGCTGCGCGCCTATGCGAACGAAAACGGGGTAGAAATTCTCGGCGACCTGCCGATTTATGTCGCGCTCGATTCCGTAGACGCCTGGAGCCATCCGGAACTGTTCCTGCTCGACAAGGACGGCCGTCCAAGCGCCGTTGCCGGCTGCCCGCCTGACGGATTTTCCGCGGACGGCCAGCTCTGGGGCAACCCGCTCTACGACTGGGACTACCATAAGAAAACCGGCTACGACTGGTGGATTCGCCGGATCGATCATCTGACCAAAGTCTTTGATATTCTGCGCATCGACCACTTCCGCGGCTTTGATTCGTTCTATGCCATTCCTTACGGCGCCAAAACTGCCAAGAAAGGCGAATGGCTCAAAGGGCCGGGCATCGATCTGTTCAAGGTCATGGAAAAGAAAATCGGCAAGCGCAACATCGTTGCCGAAGACCTGGGCTTCCTTACAGACTCCGTTAAGGAAATGCTGGCAGAATCCGGTTTCCCGGGCATGAAGATTCTCGAGTTCGCGTTTGATTCCCGCGATGACTCCGGATCGGAATACCTGCCGTACAATTATCCGAAAAACTCCATTGCCTATGCGGGAACGCACGACAATGAAACGATCCAGGGCTGGTTCCATTCGATTTCGCCGGAAGACAAAAAGTACGCCTGTGATTTCATGGATGCCTACAACCCGGATGAATACAACTGGGAAATGATGCGCACCGTCATCGCTTCGCCAAGCGATACCTCCATTCTGCAGGCGCAGGATCTGCTCAACCTTGACTCTTCCGCGCGCATGAACACCCCGGGCAAGCCTTCCGGCAACTGGACCTGGCGTCTGACACCGGGCTGGCTGACTGACGATATCGAAGGCGCCCTGACCTGGCTGACCAAACTGTACGGCCGGGCGCCAAAGCCGAAAAAAGAAGAAGCCGAAACAACGGAAAGCAGCGAAACCTCTGCTGAAGCCGAACAGGCCTTCGCTTAAACCGATCGAAATTCTGTCCATAGCCGAAAAAAAGGATGAAAAATTCTTGGAAAATTCATCTGGAAGGAACGGTAAAAAAGGCAGGAAATTACGGACAGACCGTTTGCGCTGGCTTATCGAAAAAGCGGGATTGGTCAAGAAATAAGCTTTATCGCATTTGATTTTTATCCAAAAAAGATAACTTCCGGACAGCTCCTGCGGGCTTTCGTCCGGAAGTTTTTTAATTTTCAGAAAATTTTCAGCGGTTCGCAGGCACTGTTGTGTTGTCTGAATTTCAAGAACATGAAAGAATAGGATAGATTGAATATGTTCAGCCCAAGAAGGGCATGGAGAAAAGAATGAACGATACAGTTTCGATGATTCTCGGCCTGCTGACTGGCGTAGCTCTCTTTCTGTTTGGAATGAGTTCCATGTCGGACGGCCTGAAGAAGGTTGCCGGTAACAAAATGGAAATGATCCTCTACCGGCTGACGAACTCCCCCCTGAAAGGTTTTCTGCTCGGAACAGCAGTAACCTGCGTGATTCAGTCTTCATCCGCTGCGACCGTGATGGTCATTGGCTTTGTCAATTCCGGAATGATGAAGGTCACACAGGCGATCGGCGTAATCCTTGGCGCCAACATTGGCACCAGTATTACCGGATGGATCGTCTGCATGTCCTTTCTCGACGGAGCCGGATGGGCTTCCTACTTTTCCTCGACAACAATTACCGCCGTCATGGCGATTGCAGGCATGCTCCTGCAGATGTTTTCCAAAAAAGACACGACGAAATCTTTCGGCAACATTCTGCTCGGCTTTGCGGTTCTCATGACCGGCATGAGCATGATGTCCGGTGCGGTTGCGCCTTTGAAAACCGACCCGACGTTCATCAATGCGATGGCCACGCTCAATAACCCCATGATCGCCCTGCTGTTCGGTATCCTGGCTGCTGCGGTTCTGCAGTCGTCCTCGGCTGCCGTCGGCGTTGTGCAGTCGTTAAGCGTTACCGGCGCGCTGACGTTCCAGTCGACGTTCCCGCTCGTAATGGGCATCGGCATCGGCGCGTCCTGTCCTGTACTTCTGGCTGCCGTAGGCGCCAACAAGGACGGTGTCCGAACCTCGCTGGTTTATCTATTGACCGCGGTGCTTTCGACGCTGCTCGCCTCCGTTGTGTACTATCCGCTTGAAGCGGCCGGCATTCTGAACATGGCTTCAGATGTCATGAACCCGTTCTCGATCGCGGCGACGAATACGATTTTCCGCGCGCTGACGATGACGGCGATGCTGCCGTTTGTAAAGCAGATTAAGAAGCTCGTCTTCCTGATCGTGCCGGCAGATCCTGCGGACGAAGAAGATCTCGGCGACTTCGACAAACTGGAAGGCCGTCTTCTCGCCAACCCGGATCTCGCGTACCAGGCCGCCATGGATGTCATGGAAGGCATGGGCCGCAAGGCACGCAAAAACGTGCTGCGTGCAGTAACGCTGATCAATGACTATACGCCCGAGGGCTACCGCAAGGTTTCCGACCTCGAGCAGACACTGAATAAATACGAAGAAAAACTCGGCAAGTATCTTGTTAAACTGACGGCTACCGGCGTTACGTATCGCGAATCGCAGAACATTTCGAAGTCGCTGCAGGCCATTGCGGACTTTGAAGCGATCGGCGACTACGCCCTGTCCATTGCGGACATCACCAAGAGCATGAAGGAAAAGAAACAGAAATTTTCCATGCCCGCGCTCGATGAACTGAACGTCATCGCAGCGGCTGCAGAAGAAGCGGTAACGATTACGGTGGACAACTTCATGTCCAGCAACGTGGATGAGATCAAGCGCGTCTTCGCCCTTTCTCAGCTCGTTTCGCTTTCCGCTTCGCAGATTAAAAAACGCCACATCAGCCGACTGAAAGCCGGCACCTGCTCGATGGAAGCAGGCTTCCTGCAGGCGGACATTATTTCGGATTTCCAGCGCATCGTAGACCATTGCGCGGCGATCGCTCTGGACGTGGTCAAGGAAGCGGAAAAGGACTTCTCGGTACACCGTTACCTGCGTGCCTACACCACCGAAATGCGTCCGGATTATCAGGAAATGCTTCGTCAGTACGAAACAAAGTACTCGATCTAGTTCGCAAAATCGGCGGTACGTTTTGCAAAGTTCCTGTCTTTCTCTGCAGGCAGGATTGCATTTCCAATTCGCTTGAACCGCTCCTATGGCATTTGTTTTCCAAATTTAGAAAAAGCAGAACGCCCGATCTTTCCCTTATTCTGGAACCGGTCGGGCGTTCTTTGTTTTGAGATACGGCAGATCGATGAACGCCTACGGATGCCGATGGATGTGGTGGCAAAGCTGTCTGTTCGCAGGACAGGCGGAATATGCGAGCAATGAGCCGGCTGTATACGGCTGTATGGGCAGAACGTTCAAACTGTCCGCATACAAACCGTCCTGCGCGCTAAGCTGACCTTTGCGTGATGCAAATCCAGAACCTTAAGCTTCATACAGACAAAAAATAAAAGGCCTCTGTTCGCGCAGGAATCGCGCCTTGACAGAGGCCTGTCGTGCAATGGGAAAAGGATCGGGCAGCCGCTTATTTTTGCTTCTTGCTGCGGCGTGCGTTTCGCCATTCTTCTTTCTGCTTGAGGATTTCCTGTTCCTGACGACGGGAAATCATGTACTTTTCCTTTTTGCCGGAAAGTTCATACTGCTTGCCGTAGGCGGGAAGTTCCTTGATGGAAGAATAGGGGATTTCTTCGGTTTTGTAGAAGATGCCCTGGCGATAGAAAACCATACGTCCGGCGTTCCAGCGGGAAACCGCCTTGCCGGCACAGAAAATGGCGATGCCGATAAAGCAGAGCGTTTCGGGCGCGAACTGCGTCGAGCCGGCCAGGGTGGACGCCTGCGTAGCGAAGGAGAGGGAAACGAAGGCCAGAATGATGTCGATCCAGATCCAGCCCTGATCGAATGTGGCCAGAACGGAACCTTCGTGAAGCTTTCGAAACTGCTTCTGTGCTGTCATCGAATCCCGAAGCGACACGACATTTTTGTAAAGGAAATAGACGGCCAGAATGCACAGGGCGAAGCCGAGAAACCAGATTGCGTAAAAGGCCATATGTACAGCTCCTTTCAGAACGCTTGACAACTATTTTACCATTTTCCCTGCTGCTAAATAAACTGTCTGTTCGCGAATAAACTGAAAACGCTTTGAAAAAGGAAGTATCTCTTTTTGATTCGTCTAAAATGCTTTTCAACGGTCGGGTTTGTATCATACAGGCAGGAGGTAATTCAAGACCTATGGACATTGATTTGAACCAAACTCTCGAGAATATTGCAGAGTTCTATTATGGAAAACGTCTGAAAGACTGCACAGACCGCGAACTTTACTACATTCTCCTGGATCTGACAAAAGATCTTTTAAAAGGCGTTGAAGAAATCAAGGGCGATCGCCGTCTTTATTACATTTCAGCAGAGTTCCTCATTGGGAAGCTTCTTTCCAATAACCTTCTTAACCTGGGCCTGTATGCCGAGGTACGGGACATCCTGAAAAAGAATGGAAAATCTCTTGCAGCAGTAGAAGAATACGAACCAGAACCTTCGCTGGGCAACGGCGGTCTCGGCCGTCTGGCTGCGTGCTTCCTGGATTCTATCGCAACCCTCGAACTGCCAGGCGACGGTGTCGGCCTGAATTATCATCTGGGCCTGTTCCACCAGGCTTTTGAAGACTACAAGCAGAAAGAATATCCGGATCCATGGCTGAGCGACAATTCCTGGCTTACGGATACGGGCAAGTACTTCCCGGTACAGTTCGGCGATTTCAGCGTAGATGCGCATCTGTATTCCATTGATGTGTGCGGCTACACGAAAAAGAAAAACCCCCTTATGCTGTTTGATCTCGACACGGTAGACGAAAGCATCGTACAAAGCGGCATCGGCTTTGATAAAGACGATATCCGCAAAAACCTGACACTGTTCCTTTACCCGGATGACAGCGACGACGCAGGCCGTCTGCTTCGCGTTTACCAGCAGTATTTCCTCGTCAGCGCCGGTGCGCAGATGATTATCGAGGACATGAAGGCTGCCGGCTATCCTTTACAGGAAATCTCCAGGCATGCCGTCATTCAGATCAACGATACCCATCCTTCCATGGTTATCCCGGAACTGATCCGTCTGCTCATGGAAAACGGTCTGACGCTCGATGAAGCCATCGAACAGACCGAACAGACCTGCGCCTACACCAACCACACCATTCTGGCGGAAGCGCTGGAAAAATGGCCGATGGGATTCCTCGAACAGGTAGCGCCGCAGCTGCTGCCGATTATCGAAGAACTTGACAAGCGCGCCAAAGAACGTTCGGACAACCCGAAAACTGCGATTATCGACGAAAACGGCGTCGTTCACATGGCAAACATGGATATCCATTTCTCCAAGTCGACCAACGGCGTAGCCAAAATCCACACAGACATTCTGAAAGATACCGAACTTCATGATTTTTATGAACTCTATCCGGAAAAGTTCAACAACAAGACAAACGGCATCACCTTCCGCCGCTGGCTCCAGGCGTGCAACCCGCAGCTGACCGACTGGATTATTTCCAAGATCGGAACCGGCTTTTTGAAAAACGCCGATGAGCTGGCGAAACTTCTCCCGTTTGTGAAACAGCCCCAAGCGCTGAAGCAGCTGGCTGCGATCAAGCAGGAAAAGAAGGAAGAGCTCGCGGTATTCCTCAAAAACCGTCAGGGCATCGAACTCGATACCCATTCCATCTTTGATATTCAGGTAAAGCGTCTCCATGAATACAAGCGCCAGCAGATGAACCTGCTTTCGGCCATTCACCTGTATCAGGAGATCAGGAACGGCTACAAGCCGGAACAGAAAGTCACCATTATTTTCGGTGCCAAGGCCGCCCCGGCTTACATTCTGGCCAAGGATATTATTCATGCCATTCTCGTCTTCTCGCAGATTGTCGACAGCGATCCGGAAGTTTCGAAATATATGCAGGTTGTCATGGTGGAAAACTATGATGTCACCTGTGCCGAAAAACTGATTCCGGCTGCGGATATTTCCGAACAGATTTCGCTGGCTTCCAAGGAAGCGTCCGGTACCAGCAATATGAAATTCATGCTGAACGGCGCGGTAACCCTCGGAACCGATGACGGCGCCAACGTCGAAATTCACGACCTCGTCGGCGACGACAACATCTTCATTTTCGGAACAAAGAGTGAAGACGTCATCGAAAGCTACGCAAAAGGGGACTACCATCCGCAGGCCGTGCTCGAAGCAGAACCTGAGGTCAACGACATTGTGAACTTCCTGGTCGGCGAAGAAATGATGGCTCTGGGCGATCCGGAATGCCTGCATCGTCTGCACCATGACATGACGACTAAGGACTGGTTCATGGCTCTGCGCGATCTGGAAGCCTACATGGCTGAGCGCAAGAAAGCGTATGCGGCTTACGCCGACAAGGATAAATGGTATGCCATGGCCCTCACCAACATCGCAATGGCCGGCTACTTCTCCAGCGACCGCACCATCGAACAGTACAACAAGGATATCTGGAAACTGAAATAAGATATCCCCATCCGGCAATAGAAATCCGAAACAGAAATACGCAGTGCGCAGGGCCGTCGGCTTCTGCGCATTGTTCGTTTTGCCCGTAAACCTTACGATTCTGCTTCAAATTGCAAAAACAGGATTTTTTTACACCCGTAGATCCGGGAAGAGGAAAAATATAGAATCAGCCAGCGACCCGCTTCGCGTCGGGCGTACGCAAAAATGACCGGGGAGTTTCTTTGCGTACCAATCCGGCTGCACGGTTCCTGGACAAAGTTGTCCGCTTTTTATGAAGCGCTCTTTCAGGGCGCGCAGGACTTGTTTTACCCCACTCAGGATTCACCCGAGCATCCGCAAAGGGATCCGAAAACAATTTACGTATTCGAAATACCATCCAAAAATAAAAAGGAGAATGAACGGGCAGATATGAACCGACCTAGAATCAAAATTCCTTCTTTGATTCCCGTAGAAATCGAAGAGGAACCCAGAGAAACCGATTCTGTTTTTGCGCCTGAAACCGCCCTCGAAACAGAATCTGCAGCCCCTGCACAGGCTTCTCTCATCACGACCAATTCCCCGCAAAACGATCATTCGCCCACTAACCTGGAAGCGGGACAGGAAAAGGCTCTGTCCAGTACGGAGTCCCTTTCTCATGCCGAATTAACGGCCGCTATCCCTGAAGATCTGCAGCCGGCATCCGCCGATGCAGACGCGCCCAAAGCGCCGGAAAAGAGCGCGCAGAGCGTGCAGCCTGCCAGTGCGCCACAAGCAGCTAAATCCGAATCTGTCAGCACGGCACAATCGAAAGAATCGAGCGCACCGGCAATGAAAGCCGCAGAAACAAAGCCTTCTTTCCAGCCTGCAGCCCCTGCGCCAAAACAGCCGCTGAAACCGGAACAGGTTCTCGAAAAACTGGTGATCGATCCGATCGTCATGAAGCTCAATCCGCTTGACGATCCAACCGAGATTCCGCCGGCCATTTATGATCTGGCGGTCCAGATTACCGACAACTGGGATCTTCTCGAACCTGTGTTCGATGCGCTTCGCACATCCCTTATCAGCAAGGATTATTCCTTTTCCGTCACTGCAAGAAACGGTGTGGAACGAAAGAAACTGGTGTCCATGCTTTCCGGCATGGCGGGGCTGATGGCCGGCGTAGCCGAAACCGGCAAAAATGGCGTATCCGTTTCCGGACGCCTGATCCCAACACAGCGAGGCATAAAATTTGTGAGCGGAAGTTTCCTTGAAATGGCGTGCTACCAGAAAGTCAGAAAAATCGTGGAACGTCTGGCAGCGCAGGAAAAAGTCAGCTGGGGCGTGTATCCCAACGTCGTTGTAACCGACAAGCAGAATGGACTTGCGGTCAATGAATTCGACATGGTCATTGTCTTCGACGAAGACCTTTACGTTGTTGAGGTGAAGAGCGGCCATCAGTTCTCGGATTATGACAAGTACATGGCCGTCATTAAGAACTACTCTCTGGAAGACCATTTCCTGCTGATCGGAAACAGCCTGACGAAAAACCAGGCGGAGTATGTCCGCTACTTCTGCGGCTATGCGGTCTGCACTTTGCAGCCCAATTTCCTTTACGACACGCTCGCCACGCTTCTCAAAAGCGGTCTGAAAGCCTCCCGGGAAGCGGCAGCACGTGAAGAAGAAGCCAGACAAGCGCGCCAGGCAGAGTTTGAAGCCCAGCGCAAGGCGGCTATCGAGAAATCCAAAGCCGAAAGTGCCATGCGTAAAGCCAAAGCGCAGGAAGCCGCCCGTCTCGAACGGGAACGTCTGGGAAAAGAACGCCAGGAAGCCCAGCGCCGCGAGAAGGAACGTCTCGAACGAGAACGCCAGAAAGCGGAATGCCGTGAGAAAGAGCGCCTGGAAAAGGAACGCCTTGCCTTAGAGCGCATGGAAGAAGATCGTCTGGAAAAAGAGCGTGCCAAAAAGGCGGAAGAAGAAGCCAAAGCGAACAAATCCGCAGCCAAACGGGACGACGCTTCCCAGACCCCTGCCAGTCAGACGGCCAAATCGGCCTCTGAGGCAAGCCAGAACGCGGAAGCAGCCAAACCTGCAGCAGAATCCGCAGACGTGTTGAATCTCACTGTCGCCAAACCGGCACAAACCGCGACTGCCAAATCCGTTTTAAAAACGGCGGAAAAAGAGCCGAAAGCGGAGCCGGTAAAGACACCCAAACCAGCAGAAACTCCAGAAGCTCCTGAAGTCCCAGTAAACCCAGAAACTGGAGCCGAAGAAAAAGCTGAACGGCCGGAACCCGCAAACAGTGAAAAAGCGGAAGAAACCGTCGAAGCTGCTGAGCCATCCAATGCGGAGAATTCCAGCGAACCTGTTATGGAAGCTGAACCCGAAGGCAGCAATACGGCAGAAGAACCGATCAGTCCGACAGAGCTGTCCGCTGAAAAAGAATCTGAATCAGCGGAAACACCAGTCGAAACCCCGACGGATCTCGCTGGAGCGATCGAAAACACTGAACAGGTTCAGGAAGAAATGCCTGCCGCACCGGCCAAAGCACAGACGACGACCGAAACGCAGACAGAAACTCTGACTGTTGAAACGGGAGTGTCGAGTTCTGAAGCAGCGGAAACGCCAGAACCGGAAGCGGAAGAAAAAGCAGAAACGGAAGAAGCTTCTGCGGAAGCTTCCAGGGAAGAATCCGTTTCGACGGTTCCATCCAAAGAAGAAGTCAAAATGATTGCTGACGCTTCCAACGAAGAACGTCCAGCCGCACCTGCCGTATCCAGTGCAGAACCGGCTGAATCTCTCGAAAACCCGGCAAAAGCCGAATCTGCTTCAGAAGACGAACAGACAGTACACCCTTCTGAAGCGTCTGAAACCGCGAAAACGGCAGAAGCATCGGAAGAAGCTGCTGAACCGGCGGTCGTTTCTGAAGAGACGTCCGCAAAGAGCGAAGACAATACGTCCAAGGCTGCGGATGAAAAAGCGGAAGGTCACCATGTCCTGACCGTTCGTCCGAATCATCTGCCGGCACCGGTGATTGCCTTTACGTTTACCGAAACCGAAACTGAGGTTTCTGCCCAGGCGGAAGCCGAAGAAGAAAAATTCGTACAGGACGTACTGAGCAATCCGTCCGAAGAGACGAAGCAGCTGCTCGAAGAGGTCGAAAAAGCCGAAGGCGAAAAGAAAGCCGCTCCAGCGCGCAGGGGACGCAAGCCTAAAGCCGAAAGCACCCAGACTGCAGAAACCGCCGAAACGGAAAAAGCAGCACCGAAACGCCCCCGCACGACGCGCAAAACGAAAGATGCAGCCGCCGAAACGGCGACAAAACCGGCAGCAGAAACCGCAGCGAGCCAAGAAGCCCAGGCTGCGGAAGCAAAGCCAAAGCGCAGAAGAAAAACCGCAGCCGCCAAGGAAGGAACCACGACAGCTGCTGCGGAAAACACTGCTGCATCCGAAAATTCCTCCAGCGGGGAAAAACCGAAACGCAAACGGAGAACCCCCGCAAAGAAAACCGCAGAATCCAGCGAAACGCCGGCCGCTCCAGCTGAAAACAGCGAGGAGAAGCCAAAGCGCAGACCCGGTCGAAAGAAAAAGACCGCAGAGGAATCTGCAGAGCAGGAAGGAGGAAATAGCTAGTGGCGGAGACAACGGTAAATAAAGACAAATCGACGGTGAATAACCCGAAAAAATACGCTAGAAACAATACAGAATTTATTGCGGCTGACAAAATCACCTCCACGACCTTCTTCACCACGGGAGATGAGACGCTCGAGCGTCTCCATCCTGAGGGAAGCCGTACGCGTACGACGCTCGAAGCCGCGAAAGATGTTATGCAGGAAGTGGACTATGTCCTGGTCGAGGAGATCGCCCGCTCCTGCTACCTTACCCCTTTGCAGTGCGCGGAGCTGGTCAGCCTCAGGCTGGCCAACTACTCCCGCAAGGCGATCTTCAATCACCTGACCAAACTCAGCAAGTACCATGTGCTGCAGGAAAAGGCGATTCTTCGCAAGGGAGGAACCAAACTGACCTGCTTCTCGCTCGATCTGTTTGGATCGCAGATTGCCAAGCAGTCCGTCCATATGCACGGCGGGAATGTCTATCTTTCCTATTCCAGACGCCGTGAACTCAACAAGCCGGAAAAGCCGCTGGACATTTTCCGTATCCTCGTCGGCAACCAGATTCTGGTGGGGATGCTCAAAAGCGGCGTCAGCATGAAGCGCTTCGGTGTTCAGGAAGTGTTCGCTTCCGTCAATCCGCAGGACGTAAAAAACGGTGCCATCATGCGTACGCCGGTCAATTTAACCCTCAATGACGGAAGCCGGCTGTTCTTTGAAGTCGTCCGCAATACGGACGAATCGCTCGAACAGCTCTGTGAAAAGGTGAGTCGTTATTATTCGATTCTCGACAGCCAGTGGACGATGCTGGAAAGCCGCAATATGACGGATAAGACCAATATCTATGCCTGCTTGCCGCAGCTGGTAATCTGCACAGAAAGTCCGGCGGATGCCGAACAGGTGTATCAGGCGTTAAAAGAACGCAGTCTGATTCGCAAGGAAGATACGCTTCTGTTTACCGAAGACATTCTCCATCTGAAAAATTCGCTGATTTCCCTGTACGAATTCAAAGAAGACGGCAGCCGTCAATGGTATCGTCTGCCGGGCATGAAACTCTACAAATAAAGCCCGATCAAAACCGAAAAAGAAAAGGACAGAATGTTCTTCTGTCCCATAAAAAATCGAGGAATAGAAAGCCGGCTTAAACGCCCGGCAATCGATCTCGTCTGGTTTTTCCTTTCCGATTTCTGTTTCATTCGCGCGCTCATCCATAAGATAGTGGACGAGCGCGTTTTTTCTTCTGTATCGCTTCTGTATCGTTTAATACAATCTCGCTGGGAAAACCCTCCTGCCCTCAGACGCAAAGAAAGGATCAGGGTTCAGCTTCTGTGCGCAGATGTTTCGCCGGTTCTGGAAAAATTGTATTTCAATACAATAATTCCGTGGAAAAATTGTACCAGAATACAATTTTTCCAGAATCATGCATTTTTTTGCACAACAGGGTTCGAAATGGGGAATCTGCTATTCGAAAACAGAGAAAAAGCGGCAGAACACAGAGTGCTCTGCCGCAGGAATAACGATGGAAAGGAATGACCCGAAAGCTTCGGGACTGTCCATTTGGCGAAAACGCGATTAAGCGCTGCGCTCTTCGATTACGATGCCGGTATCCGGGTCAACTTCAACCAGGATATTGCGTCCAGTGTCCTTGTCGAAGAGGTGGATCCGGTCGGTGTTTACAGCGAGTTCAACGACATCGCCGGCTTTGGTCTTGGAAGAAGGATCCACTGCCGCGATGATCTGGGTTCCGTTGCAGTCTACGTAGAGGTTGCTGGCAGCGCCGAGCATTTCATAGACTTCCACTTTGCCTTTCACTTTGGCTTCTGGATGGTTTGCCACTTCTTCCGGATCATCGGAAAGATCTTCCGGACGGATACCGAGGGTAACGGTGTCGCCGTCCTTGTAGCCTTTTTCGCGAATGCGGGTCGCAAATTTTTCTGGAATCAGGATATTGTCGTCGCCGACTGTGAGGTACGTCTTGCCGTCTTTTTCATTGATGACAACGTCCATGAAGTTCATCTGCGGAGAACCGATGAAGCCGGCAACGAACTTGTTGATCGGATAGTCGTACAGGTGGGCCGGGGTATCGATCTGCTGCACTTCACCGTCGCTCATGACAACGATACGATCGCCCAGGGTCATGGCTTCGGTCTGGTCGTGGGTTACATAAATAATGGTAGCGCCCAGTTTTTCATGCAGTTTGGAAATTTCTACACGCATCTGGCCGCGCAGCTTGGCATCCAGGTTGGACAGCGGTTCATCCATCAGCAGAACCTTTGGATGACGGACAATGGCACGTCCCATGGCAACACGCTGTCTCTGACCGCCGGAAAGCGCTTTTGGCTTACGGTCGAGCAGGCTGTCCAGACCGAGCGTACGGCTGGTCTGTGCGACACGCTTGTCGATTTCTTCTTTTGGCAGTTTGGCAATCTTCAGCGGGAATTCCATGTTTTCGCGAACCGTTAAGAACGGATACAGGGCGTAGGACTGGAAAACCATCGCGATCTTGCGGTCTTTTGGATCGAGATCGTTTACGCGGTTGCCGTCGATGATCAGATCGCCGCCGGAAATTTCTTCCAGACCGGCAATCATGCGCAGCGTGGTGGATTTTCCGCAGCCCGAAGGACCTACGAAAATAACAAACTCGCCGTCTTTAACATCCAGGTTGAAGTCCTTAACGGCTTCAAAACCGTTTGGATACACTTTCTTAATATGTTTGAGATTGAGCTCTGACATAGCTTCTCCTTTATATACGGCTGGGAAAGTATCGCCGGCCTCACGCCCGCAAAATGCTTTCTAAGAAATCTCAAAATATAAATGGGGATCTCATCTGGGTCAAGGCAGATACCCATCCAGCTCTGACATTTTCAGAATAGGGGCTCAAAAGACGATGAACAAATCAGATGACTTGAAACGTTTCATTCCCTTCACGGCCAAGTTCAGCCGGAAAGGTCTTGAAAGTTCAGCTGGAGAAGATAGAAAATATATTTGTAAACTTTGCAAATCATATTGCAATTGCAACAGGATTTAGTAAATTATGATTAAGTTTAGTAAAACTTTACTGGCCATCCAAGAGGCCATAGAAAGAGGAAAAAATGGCTGATCAATCCATTCTGAAGCTCGTGGAATACGGCGTTCAGACCGGCCTGCTCCCGGAAAGCGAGCGGACGTATGCTGCCAACCTGCTTCTCGACCTGATGCACCAGGATGCATTGGATCAAACGGCTTACACCCCCGACGGATCCGAAATTTCTCTGCCGGAAGTCCTGAATAATCTACTGGACACTGCTGCAGAGCGTTCCATCATCGAAGACTCGATTACTTATCGGGATCTGTTCGATGCCAAACTGATGAACGCTCTTCTGCCGCGCCCTGCCCAGATTCAGGAAACGTTCGAAAAACTGTATGAAGAAAGCCCGAAAGCTGCAACGGACTACTTCTACAAACTTTCTCAGGATTCCAACTATATTCGCCGCGATCGTATTGCCCGCGACGAGCGCTGGAGTGCCGATTCGCCGTATGGAGAAATCGAACTTTCGATCAACCTCTCCAAACCGGAAAAAGATCCGAAAGCGATCGCTGCTGCTAAATCCGCTCCGCAGTCGGCGTATCCAAAATGCCAGCTGTGCATGGAAAACGAAGGCTACGCCGGTCGTGTCAATCATCCAGGCCGTACAAACCACCGCATCATTCCTATCACCGTCAACAATTCCCGCTGGGGCTTCCAGTACTCCCCTTACGTGTACTACAACGAACACTGCATCGTCTTTAACGGCGAACATACGCCAATGGCGATCAACCACGACACGTTCGTAAAACTGTTCGACTTCATCGATTTGTTCCCCCATTACTTCCTGGGCAGCAACGCCGACCTGCCGATCGTAGGCGGAAGCATCCTGTCCCACGACCACTTCCAGGGCGGAAACCACGAATTCCCAATGGCAAAAGCCGAAATCGAAGAAGAAGTGACGATTCCTGGATTTGAAGACCTCAAAGCCGGCATCGTGAAATGGCCAATGGCGGTTATCCGTCTGCGCGGAACTGACCGCACGCGCGTTATCACCGCAGCCGATCACATTCTCGATACCTGGAGAGGCTACTCCGATGAATCTGCCGGAATCCTGGCGAACGCCAACGGCGAACCGCACAACACCATTACGCCAATTGCCCGCAAACGTGACGGCGAATACGAACTCGACCTCGTCCTGCGCTGCAACATCACCAGCGAAGAACATCCGATGGGTGTCTTCCATCCGCATGCGCAGTGGCATCACATTAAAAAGGAAAACATCGGTCTGATCGAAGTTATGGGTCTGGCTGTCCTGCCGGCTCGTCTGAAAAAGGAAATGTCCGATCTGAAGAAAGCCATGCTCAACGGCGAAGATCTGCGTGCCAATCCGGAACTCGAAAAGCACGCCGACTGGGCCGAAGAAATCATGAAGAAATACGATACGATCAATGCAGAAAATATCGATCAGATCATTCATGACGAAATCGGCATCGTCTTCACGCACGTTCTTGAAGACGCCGGCGTCTACAAAACCGATGCCGAAGGCCGCAAGGCGTTCCGCCGCTTCATCGACGCGCTTTAATACAAAATCATTCTCAATTCTTCCCGGTTTGCAGGCGCATTATTCTGGAAAGAAAAGACAGAATCATCTGAAATAAAAGCGGCTTAAATCTCTAGCACTCAAAGACGTTTTCCCGCCGGCATCCGCCGGTGCGGATAAACCGCAATAGATGTCCTGCTTTATATACAGCGGGATCCCAGTGAGGATCAGAAAGAAGGTAATCTGAAATGAAAATCTTAGTAACGGGCGGTGCCGGCTACATTGGAAGCCACACCTGCGTAGAACTGCTCAACAACGGCTACGATGTTGTCGTTCTTGACAACCTGTACAACTCCAGCGAAAAAGCGCTCGACCGCGTAGAAGAAATCACCGGCAAAAAAGTGAAATTCTACAAAGGCGACGTTCTGAACATGGACGATCTGAACCGCGTATTCGACAACGAACAGATCGATGCCGTCATCCACTTCGCCGGTCTGAAAGCCGTAGGCGAAAGTGTTCGCAAGCCAATCGAGTACTACAACAACAACATCGCCGGAACCATCAACCTGCTGGAAGCCATGAGAAACCACAATGTGAAAAACATCATCTTCTCCTCTTCCGCTACCGTTTACGGCGACCCGGCTGAAATGCCAATTACCGAAAAATGCCCGAAAGGCACCTGCACCAACCCGTACGGCTGGTCCAAATGGATGCTCGAGCAGATTCTGATGGACGTTCATACCGCAGATCCGGAATGGAACGTTATGCTTCTGCGTTACTTCAACCCGATCGGCGCGCATGAATCCGGCCGCATTGGCGAAGACCCGAAGGGCATCCCAAACAACCTGCTGCCATATGTAGCACAGGTTGCCGTTGGTAAACTCAAGGAAGTCGGCGTATTCGGCAATGACTATCCAACACCAGACGGAACCGGCGTTCGCGACTACATCCACGTCGTTGACCTGGCCAAAGGCCACGTTGCGGCACTCGATCAGATCAAGCATGGCGCCGGCCTGAAAATCTACAACCTCGGAACCGGACATGGAAGCTCCGTACTTGACGTTATCCACGCCTTCGAAAAAGCCTGTGGTCATGAAATTCCATATTCCATCAAACCGCGTCGTGAAGGCGACATCGCTGCATGCTACGCAAAATGCGATCTGGCCAAAGAAGAACTCGGCTGGACAGCGCAGTACGACCTCGATGACATGTGCGAAAGCTCCTGGAAATGGCAGTCCAACAACCCGGACGGCTACAACACACCAGAAAAGTAAGCCGATAATCCCCGCGTTCTAAATGAAAAATCGCCCATAAGGCTACGCGAAGAAAAATCCAGAACGGCTGGATCGTCAGCCAGTACTCAATAAAATTAAAGCAGCAGGCAAATTTCCTGTAAGACCCGGTCTGAACAGACCGGTCAGACGAAGGAGAAGAAGCCTGCTGCTTTTTTGATGTCAGGATAAGGCAAGAAGCAAAATCGAACGCTGGATCCGGACAGGCGTAATCGGTTCAAACCGGAAGGCATTGGCTGCCATCGTCGGCGGTTTAACGAGCCATAAATTTCGAAAAAGGCGCCCGTTTCCGCTCTTGTTGAAAAACGTGAAAATACAGCCTGAAAAATCTTCAGAAATGTGAGAATACGAGGGGTGGAAACCGCAAAAATGTGAAAAACAGATTGTGTACAGAAATCTGAACAAATCGGATGGAAATTGTGAACCCATCCGAGAAGACCAAAAAGACTCCGCTTCAATTTTTGAAAAAGCGAAGTCTTTTTTGCGTGCAGGAAAGCTGAGAAACACACCAAAACATGTAAAACACGGCAGTGAAAGAGGAGGGCCGAGGTTTTAAATCGGTTCAGGAGAAAGCGAACCGTCACAAAAGAGCGGATCAAAAGCGGAGCAACATTTTAAAAGGAAAAATAAACCGTGGGGTTTATTGACAACGATTACAACAAATCAAGACAATGGAAAGTGAACAGATAAGAGACCAGGAACATTGCTGCAGATTCGATCTCTTATTCTGCATTCCGAAACTGGAAGACTGGCCCATCCGGGCCTTCTCCTCGAAAGCGGGGAAGGGCCGGGAATGGGTGTAAGCGAAAATCGAACAGTATCGGGGTAAGAAAGGAAGGAAAGAAAATGATGGAGAGAAAGGCACTGGACAGTCTGATTGAAATCATTGAACAGGCGCAGGAAGACGCGCAATGGCTGGGCGAACGTACTGCGCGTCTCGACACCCTTTTGAAGGCGCAGGATTTGTCGCCATTTGATTTTCAAAGCTATCGAGAACGACTAGATACATACAGCCGGCGCGTAGAGCACATTCAAAAAACGGTATCGGAAGCAGGGGCAGACACCCCTTCTACGCTGACCAAAGCGAAAGAGACCGCGGCTCGGCTGATTCAGGATCAGGAAAATGAAAAATACCTGGACGCCATTCTTATGGCGCAGGCATTCATTCCGGGAACGGAGGAAGCATTCGAACAAATTCAGAAGGAAGTTCGTGCATTTAAGGAAAAGAAGAATAGAACCGACGAAAAGAAAATTTCTGTTTATCGAACAATTGGCGAGATTCTTCTGCTGGAAGAGGACAGCATGCTCGTGCAGAAACTTCTGTCCATAAACACAGAAATCCCTTCTTCGCTTGCAATCGGACTGGCAGCCAGATCCTATCGGTTACCGCAGACCCGGCCAATGAAGGAAGAGGCTGAGTCCGCAGCGTCAGACTCTGAAATGAACAACGAGACAGAAAAAGAACGAGTTGCGGCGAGCGCAGGCGAATCCCCAGCGGAAGAAGGGGATAAAGAAACCGGCGAGCCTTCTCTTTCCGGTGAGAAACCGCAGCCAGGTTCGCCGGCTTCGATTCTGGTCGACGAGAACATTGGCTATGCAAAGACGAAACCTGCAGAACCTGCGCAGAAGGAAGAAATAACGGACGAAGCGGAAGCGTCCTCTGCATCTCCATCTGGCGATATGGATTTGAGACGGCTTCTTGAGACGATTCTCGATGCGGAAGGAGACACAAAGGCCCTCGAAAAGAATTTTGATGAGAAGATTGGCTATCCTGTCTTTACAAACCTGCATGAAAAGAATGATGGAATTACGGTTCTGGAAGAAAGTTCCAAACAGGCCGCAAAACCAGTGAAGGTGAAAGAGTTTATTACACTGCTGAAAAATTCGCGGTCGAGGGGGATGGTTTGCCGAACCATCGCTACGATGGATCTGCTCTATAACGATTTGGGTTTCATCTGGGAGGAGGATCCAGAAAGGAAGGATGGAATCCCGAAAGATATTCCGGCAGCGTTAGCTCGCCTGTATAACAAAGGGTATATTCGAAAAATCTGGATGCCTGGCTATGAAGCCTCTCCTGCCGCCATTCTGACCGGTCGGGGAGCAAAACTGCTGGAGTCTGGCAACCTGAAGCAGACGATGAAAACCATCCTTAAGGACTACAATGTTCCCTTCAGCGCAAAGCGGGATGCGGACATTAACAGTATGTTCAAAGGCCCCAGAGCAGCTGCCCGATCAGCCGAGAATCCAGTGGAGCGGGGTGACTATCTCGTTCATCTGGTTCGAAGCCGCATCCTGTATCAGCCAGCACTGCGGCCGATCTTTGAGAAAGAAGATTATAAAGAGAGTTTTGTTCATAATATCCATTCGATCCGCATGGATCGAGAAGATGGTCAGGCAGGGATTCTTTTCATCGGCCTTTTCACTGGGAATGCAAAAGACATCCGTAAGTTTTTCATCAAGTCCAAACTGCCCGAAGGCATAGATGAAAAGACGCAGATCCTTGTTTTTGGAACCACAGAACAAGAAGCAGAAAGTGCGGTTCGACTGCTTCAGGTTTATTTTGGCGCCGACCTGGGCCGATGGTACATGGTCGATCCAGATCTTTCCAAAGCTGTTCCGTATGGCACAGATCAATCGCTTGGCATTGAAGACTTGGATCTTGTACAAACCTTTGAAAGTCACCGGAAAGAGGCAGAAGAAGCAAGCCTGAGCGAAGAAGAACGGGAAGAAAAAACGGAAGAAGCGAAAAGCAGCGAAAAGGAGAAGCATCCCGATTCGGATGATTGTTCCGGCCGGAAAGAAGAGGCGGTTCCTGCCGAGGCAGACTTTTTAGCCAAAGCCGGTTCCAGCGGCACATCTCTGGCCAATGACGATAGCCAGACGGAACCGGAGGGGCTGAACGAGCAGTCGGAACGGACAGAGAAGGAAACATCGCCGCAGGTAGAAACGCCGGAAGCGGCTTCAGAATCAGAAGGCAAAATGTCACCTGACGACCAGACAGAAATACCAGAACATCCTGTCTCAGACGATGACGTCACTGTATCGGACAATTCAGATTCTCAGACGGCACAGAATGAAGCAAAAAAACGGGCTGAAGAGGAAGTCCAGGCAGCATCGGATAAAAAAGCAGAAGATGATGAGGAAGAGGATGAACTGAACAATTCGTTCCATTCTGTCTCTGAATCGGTTGAGCTGGAAGGCCAGGAAAACCGCGTAAAACACACTTTGGAAGAGCCTGCTGAAGTCAGTAACGGCGTGAATTCGGAAGGTGTTTCTGCTGACGGTGAGAAAACGGCAGACTTGGAACGCGCTTCTAGGCCGGAAGAAGAAATCCTCATCGATCAACCAGAGTTCAAAGATGAAGTCAAAGCGCAAGAGCAGCACCCGAATGAAGGCGGAACTTCAATCGGCAAGGAAGAACGTACCGAAACTCGAATCAATCTGGCACGGGCAGAAGAGCTGTATGAAAAAGCCTTCGAGATGCTTACACAGGAGCGATACCACGAGGCCTCCGCCATGTTCTACGCTCTGGCTCAGGAAAGAACCGAAGAAAAGTTTGAGAGAACGGCTTTCCAGGCGGGGTATGCGCTGGATGATCCGCTTCGCGAAATCGAGTATGACGAGAATTATATGCTCGAGCTGTTTTCCAGGGAACAGGATCCGGGTTCTGAATGGTTTTTAGCGTCGGCTGTTCTGCGCATGTATTTTTATGACAATCAGAAACGTCATTTCAGCCTCAGCCCTCTTTATGCTCTGTATGCCGAAACATCGCTGAACGAGCGCTTCCCGGCGCTGCGAAGCCTGATGTATGAACTGGCGAACTTCAAAGAGAGCAATGATCGTTACGGCCTGGATCGATTTGCCAGCTATCACCATATGGAAATCAATATGTCGGAAGCACAGCTTACCAGTCTGAGAAAGCAGGCGTCCTACTGCTACAGGCACTATGTCGAAGAACATAACTTCTCAGAACTGGGTACTTCCGAAGGCGTTCTGGCGTACTATGCCTATATTTTTGCCATGGATATGGATATTCCGTGTTTCCTTAGGGCGGTCCGCGATAATGACACCAAAGATCTAGAGACGATCAGCGCAATCGTTGCGGATTTATGGATTGAAAACAAAGCGGAAATTCGGTCGGATCACGTGGATCAGAAAAAGATTTCCCGGTACATCGACAGCGGCTGGGATACTATGCGCGTAAGAAGAGAGAACAGAAAACGTCGTATCGGTGTATCTCTGGTCAATCCGGTACGCAAAACCGTAGTAAAGACCCTTACTCAGATTGCTTCTTTGACCGCAGACTGGATTTACTTTTCCAATAAAGGCAAAGCCAAAAAAGAAAGCAGAGACTATGCCGTCTATACAGCCGAATGCGCAAAAATACAGCGGATGAGTGCGGAGGCTCTGGCAGAGCTGGCTCCGCATAACCAGATCGTTGACGCGGGCGGCTGTCAGGTTCTGCGCAGCACTCTTTCGGAAATTGTCCGGAAGCTGGAAGGAACCTGCCTTGAAGATGAGAAAAAGTTTTACTATTTCCCCTTCGTACGACAGGACTGGGTTCTTTTGAATGAGGATTTTGTTCCCTATCTTAAAGAGCCCTACTATCTGCCGGATTTGCTGGTATCCGAACGCATCCTGAAAAACTATGAGAACCGCGGCGTTGAAAATACAGCGTGGGCCGATCGAGTTCAGGAGCTGTTTCTTCCGTCAAGCAGCTGCTTTGGAACGGTTGACCGAATTGAAGAATACTATCAGCTTCACCTCGAAAAATTTGCGGATGAAGATATGACCCTTCTTCAGTACAAGGCAGATAATGTGTCGAAAGCCAGTTACGAGCTGGAACGAAACTGGGAAGACTTTGTGTCGGAACTGGAACTGTCCAGAGCGTATGGAAAACTGGACCAGACGATTGTCGATCAGAAAGAACTGTTTACAACGGAAGGCGAACGATGGAAGCAGTTTGCTAAAGAGACCAGCAACTATGGCTTTTTTGAGAAAATCGCTGAAGGATTTAAAAAGCAGATCCAGCATTTCTCCAGAAAACGTGCAGAAGAACTGAAACACAATCTGACTGAGTACCTGCAGGAACAGACGCCGGAGCAGGCAGAGGAAGAGAAGGCCGCCGTGGAAATGATTCGCAGCCGCCTGGATGATCCTGCCTGCAACTACACCGCCGTAGAAGACATGCTCAATCGACTTCAGTCGCACCACACGGCTTCCTTTTTCGCAGAGAAAGAAAATACGCTGGAAAAATTTCTAAATGATTATTCCTATCTTTATCAGTTGATCCATAGTGCGACTCCTAGACGACCGTTTACGAATGTCCTTCCTTCTGGCCTGTATAACAAGGAACTTCGAGCGGGAATGCGGCTTCTGAGTCTCTGGCCGAGGTCGGGCAGTTCGGGTAATCTTCGAACAGAAGATCTGCAGGAATTGTTGAGTGTTCTTGGCTTTGAAAGCCCAAAAATTCAAGCGTATCCAGAAGAGAAGAACATGTTCAAAGTCCTGCTGGAAAACGATCGAAATGGTACGGATACGTACCAGACGCCTATTTCGGTTTTTCAGTCCAAGGCCAGAACCAAAGGCTTCGATCTGATTGTCCTGTTTGGCCGCTGTGAAGTGGATAATCTCATGATGCTGAGCCGACAGCTCCGGAACCCGTCCATCATTATTCTCGACTACAGGCTGAAGCTTTCAGAAAGACGTACTCTGGCGAGAAAGTCGAAAGAAGACTACGCGGGAAAAACGTTCATCGTGATCGACCAGGTTGTTGCCGCGTTCCTGGCCCGGAACTATGACCTGTTCCAGGTGAATCGGGCCCTGATGGAAATTACCTTGCCGTTCGCTTTTTATCAGCCTTATGTCCAGAAGGCGACGGAACCGACTCCGCCGGAAATGTTTATCGGACGCGAGGAAGAACTGGCTTCGGTTATCGATCCAGGCGGCGCCAACATTATTTATGGCGGCCGGCAGCTTGGAAAATCCGCGCTGCTCATGATGGCACGCAATAAGATGCATCATCCGGAAAAAGGGGAATATGCCGTTCTTGTCGTCATTAAGAGCCTGCAAACCTCGGAAGCTTGCGTGCGCATTGCCAGAGAAATTTCTCTTCAGACCGGACTGATCGGTGAAGAGGAAATCCATCAGATTGACGGTGACTGGGATACGCTGAACTATGTGCTGAAGAAAAAACTGAATGATTCGGATATTCAAAACTTTCTTCTCCTCATTGACGAAGCCGACAAGCTCCTTGAATCGTCTGCGGACAATAAGTATGCCCCAATCAGCGCGCTTAAAGAACTCGAAACGTCCAGTATGGGCCGCTTTAAATTCGTTATTGCCGGTCTGCGAAACGTGGTGCGGTTCTCCCGGGAAAACAGTTTGAGCGGCAACAGCCCGCTGCCTCATCTCAGTTCCATTACGATTACGCCCTTTGGATACGATGACGGGAAAAAGCTCCTGACGCAGCCGCTGAGTACACTCGGATTCCGCTTCCGGGACGATGAAGAGACGGAAATGCTGATCGCAACCATTCTGGCGGAAACAAACTACTTCCCGGGAATGATTCAGCTCTATGGGTACAAGTTTGTAGAATCGATGAAAAGAGGCTATGCCGGATTCAGTGAAGGCGTAACGCCGCCTTATCTCGTCTCGGAAAAACAGCTCAGAGAAGTACTGAAGGACGATACGCTGACGGAGAAGATTCGGGAGATGTTCACCATTACGCTCTCGGATGATACGGACAATTATTACCTGATTCTCGCCAATCTGATCGCGTCCCTGTATCACGATACCGAATCGCCGGAAGGCAGCTCTCCCGCGGAAATCGCGGAACTGGCAGAACTCCTTGAAATTCCAAAAATCGCTTCTCTGTCTCTTCCACAGCTGGATGCATTGCTTCAGGAAATGTGCGAACTGAATATTCTGAAGCAGACGGCCAGCGGACTGTATCGATTCAGCCGTAACAACTTCCTGCAGATGATGGGAACAAAGTACGATATCGACAGCACGCTGGAGAGAATGATGGAGGATTGAGATGGAAGACTGGATTATGGATGAGGCTGAAACCTGCGCAGAACGTATGTGGTGGGAAGATGCGGTTACTCCGCGTAAGTTCAAAGAGGCGATTATTGACGGCCTGAATAATAATGAAAATCTTTTTGTCACCATTCCGCAAAATCTTCCCTGGCGTGAAGAACTGTTCAGTGAGATTGAAGAAGCCCAGACAGGAGATTTAGTCCGGCTGCAGGCGTGTAACGATCCGGAACAGGAGCTTCTCGAAGAATTTGTATCTTTTGAGATGCGAATGCGCTATCGGCGACCGGCAAAACTAGGGACGTTCCTTGCAGGGTTGACCGAAAAAACGGTGTTTCATCGACGCCGGATTCTGATCGATCTTGAAAACCCGGAACGAATTCAGGTGTGGTGGCCTGTGGTGCTGGATTATCTCAAAGCCAGACAAAATGAACAGCTGCAAGCTCGATTCCTCATTTTTTCTTCGGAAAGTCCCGACTCAGAAATCAGCAAATTGCTGACCTGTCTGAACTATGAAGACTATGTGCGGGAATACGATATTGAGGCGTTTGGTTCCGCTCTTGCAGCGCCGATGGACATTGAAGAAGAATACATGCCGTATCTGGCCAGACTCTGTTATGGACTATCCGAAAGTCAGCCGGAAATCATGGATCTCTTCTGCCGGCAGGCAAATCGATTCATGCAGTTTCCTGAAGCTGCAGCAAAGGAACTGAACGCCCTGCACCACTTTGGATCTGAAAAATATGAAGCTTTTCTGGATCGAAAAATCTGGAAAGCACAGATTCAGATCCTGTTTCCAGCCCTGGAAGAAATCCGGCTTCATATCATTGATAAATACAATTCGGATATCTCCTGGTCACTGACGTATTACCCGATAACGGATACGAAGACCGGAAAAGAGGTGGGAAGTCCATACGATCTGGAAGCCGGGGAACTGATCTGGTACGCCTATAACTCCGGTGATCTGCACTTTTCTTCTGAGGACTGGTCCGTTCTCCTGCGGATCCGGGATATCCGAAACAATCTGGCGCACGTTCATCCCGTCCCCTGGGTGGATGCTTCCTATGTTCTGGAAAAACGAAGCGTTCTGGTACAGAAAAGCAATTAGATCGTTTTCACAGCGGACTCTTCCGTTAAAGGACGATTTCTTACGCCTTTTCTGTATTTGAAACCCAGACATCAGGCACATTCAGGCAAGCAACTTCCGGATTGAAAAAAAATGGGTTGTTTGCATCCGCTCATCGAGCAGCTAAACAAAAGCGATCCTCCGTCTTGCTGTAATGGTAAAGATGGAGGATCGCTTTTGTCATTAAACGGCGTTGAATCAGGTGGCCTAGTTTTCAAATCCGATTTTCGCTTTTTTGGACCAGTTTTAAACCAATGCTGTTCACTTAAGCTTCACAAGCTCACTTACAAATCAGGTTAGTT
>NZ_CAPAEZ010000026.1:0-31382 GCF_948576815.1 uncultured Allobaculum sp. | reverse complement strand
AGCGTATCTAATATTCAGTCTCGCGTATACCCGTCGATTGTTTGACACTTACGTTCAACAATATATCTCCGGTGTGGGGTCTGCTGAACTCTGCAAACAGTACGGCATTCTTGACTCGAAAACGATCACCAAATGGGTTGGAATCTATAGGCGAGATGGTGCCGCCGGATTGATCACACCTAGCGTAAATAAAAGATATTCTTCTGAGCTGAAACAGAAAGTGATTGCGGAATATCGTTCAGGGCAAGCATCTTTGAGTCAGCTCTGTCTGAAATATCATATTTCTGCCGTCTCAGTAATCCGCCGCTGGCTGAAAGGCGATACGATTTCTCCATGTAAGGGAGGAACGAAAACGCCGAATCGAAAGAAGAACTCTGCAAAATCATTCACCAAAGAGCAGAAAATCGAAGCGGTAAAGCAGTGTCTTGAAAACGATAAGAATTATCAGGAAACCGCTCATCGTTTTGGCTGCACGTATACACAGATTTATAACTGGGTCCCAGCCAGCAGTAAGATAGTTCCTCCTGAAGCTTTCGCGTTATGGAACCAAAAAGGCTGTTCATGTATAGCTGGCGTTATTGTCGGCTTCGCCGGGACCAGCCTGCGCGGCTGGAGCGCGGTTCACTCCTCTCAAGAAGAGAGGGGGGCTCCTCCCGTCATACCACTCGCGCTCAAAGATTTCACAGAACCCAGAACCTGCCAAGGGACGCTTCGCTCAAGCCCTTGCCAGAACCTGGAACCTGTGAGACCTCCTCACTGTGAGCGATACGACAGAAGGAGGGCAATCCGCCCGCTCTAAACAACAAAAGCTTTTGGCATAATTCGTGCGAAATGCTTGAGCGAGTTTTATTCATTCCTGTGTCTGCTTGACGGGGGGCAGAGCGCTTCAAAACTCGAAGCGGTTCTTTTTGCTGGATGGTTTTGAGGGCGTAAGCGAAATTAGTTTTGTGATATTTCACCCCGATAATTGCTTCAAAATCTCATGCAGTATTCTGAATATATCCAGAACGACATATCATACAGAAAAGAGGAGTCCTGCAGGAAATCCCTTTAAAAAAAGGAAAAACAAAAGGGGGAAAGGAGCAATTTCAAATGAAAAAAGGTTTTGTCGCTGCATTCGCATCCACACTGCTGCTTCTTAGCGGATGCGGCAGTTCATCCAAACCAACCGTTGCGCTCGCCGATCCGTCCAGTCAGACATCGGTACTCCTGGAAACGTACGAACCGCAAAACGATACGAATGTCAGGCCGGCGACAGATCCGTCCAGTCATCCGCAGTCCGATACCAGCAAATTGAAGACCCGCAATCCAGTTTCGGAAAAATCCGATCCAGCCGCACAAAAGGCGGATTCCTCCGAATCTTCAAATCGGCCCGGAAACACTGGATCGTCTTCCCAAACGGAACCTTCCAAACCCGTTTCAGACTCTGCTCCGATTGCGGAACAGAACGATTCCACGCTCGACGCAATTGAGGACGATCCCTCAGCTTACTTTGAAACGTCCGAAGAGCAGGAAGACAGTGAATCTGTCTCTTATGTTCAGTCTGCCTGTTATGCAGATTACTACTATGTCGGCCTTATCGTGGAAGTGGAAGCGCCTGCCGAAAATCAACCGGTTTCGGCCATGACGATGTATTTCTTCCTTAATACGCAGGAAACGCTCGGAATGAGCGGACAGATGGCCTGTGTACTGGCACGCGCCGCCATTATGGCCGAAATCAGCGATGAACTGGGCAGTGTTTTTCCGTATGGAGACTGCGATACCGAAATGGTTGCGGATGAAGATTACGTCATCGTTCAGGTCCGTGTAAACGATCTGGGCGCCTATATTGAAGGCTCTACAAAACAGCCGTACGATCCGCAGGATCTGATTTTTACTAATGCCGTTCATGATCTTGAGCAGATCTTCTATTGTGAATAGACAAATCGGGTGGTTTTGTCGGATGTTCGTTTCCTTTCTCCCTTTTCCAGAAAGGCAACCCCAGAAGAAATGCTTTGCCTCTGTCGTCTGCCTTCATGACGACAGTTTTTTTCATTCGTGCCCATTGTCCTGCCTCTGGAGTACAGAGCCTTATCACAGCAGGATTTTCTATAGAAAAGAACAAATAAGTCGACGACTGTGCAAATGAAATTATATAACCGAATAAAATGTACGAATAAATAAAAATTCATGATGAAATATAATAAGATAGGATAATGGCAGGCGTTAAGACAAATGCCGCCAAAGCCCATTTTGTAAAGAACTCATTTCGAACGGAAGCGCAGTTCGCCATTATCAGGAAGGGGCTGGAGCAGGATAAGACGATTCTGGGCAGATCAAAAGGAGGACGCCAAAGCAGGGATGTACGATGAATACGCTAAATTGTGAATAATTCCTCCATATTTCCCTTTGGAAAATCGTTCCCTCTGACTTTCCGATACGAAAGAGGGCAGAGATCGGACAGGACGGAAATGCACAAACGGAACAGGAAACAGAAGGAGTGAGCGTATGAATACGGCCAAAGCTTTGAAAGCAAAAATCCTCGCTATAAACGGAAGAGGCTATCCGGCGTATCGGGATTTGAAAGGAAAGTGGGACTTTGGAAGCTATGTGCTTTCCATCGACCATGTGCAGTCCGACCCGTTTGCTTCCCCATCGGACATTTCGATTCACATCGAAAATCCAGGCTTTCCTTCGCATCTTTACGAAAACCGTACCTGTCGGATTGCTTTGCAGGATGCACTGCTGCGGCTGTTTGGCCGGAAGCTGAAACAGGCGGATGTGCGCCGCTCCGGTTCTGGAAAATCAGGCGCACTGACGTGCAGTTCGGTCTGTCCGGAAGTGCTTGAACGTTCTGCAGTACAGATCGATCCGAAAAACGGTTCGCTGATTTTCCGGCTCAACGCAGGCTTTCCTGCCAAAGGCCGTTCGATTCTGGCCAAGGGGCTGGTGATGCTTTTATTTGATACTTTGCCGCCTTTAGTGGAATCGTCCTTGATTTACGCCAATCTGACGGCAGCGGAAAAAGAGCATCTGCAGCGGGTGTATGAGCTGTCTGTGGATCAGCAGGCGATTCGTAAACAGCTTCAGGACAGACATCTCGTGTCCTTTGTGGCCAACGGCGCGATTTTGCCGCGTAAGAGCGGGGCAAGCGCTTTGCCGATGGAGGACGCGATTCGGTTTGTGAGCGCGCCGGAAAAAGAAATTGAACTCGATCTGCCTTATGCCGGAAAAATCAAAGGCATGGGCATTGACGAGGGCGTAACGCTCATTGTCGGCGGCGGCTACCATGGAAAATCGACGCTGCTGCAGGCGCTGGAAATGGGTGTTTACGATCATATTGAAGGCGATGGCCGTGAGTATGTCATTACCCGCAATGACGCGATGAAAGTGCGCGCCGAAGACGGCCGCTGCGTTCATCATGAAAACATTTCTTCCTTTATTCAGAGTCTGCCCGGCGGTAAATCCACGGAAGATTTCGTCAGTGAAGACGCATCCGGATCGACGAGTCAGGCGGCTAATGTAGCGGAAGCGCTCGAATCCGGAAGCCAGGCGCTTCTGATCGATGAAGATACATCCGCAACCAACTTCATGATTCGCGATGAGCTGATGAGCGAAGTCGTTTCCCCAAAAGAAGAGCCGATTATTCCGTACATTGCCCGCATTCGTGAACTTGCCGATCAGGGCGTATCCACCGTGCTCGTTGCGGGAAGCAGCGGTCTGTTTTTTGATAAGGCAGATACGATTATCCAGATGAAAGAATACAAGCCGTACGACATTACAAAACTGGCCAGGGAAAAAGCGGCTGCCTTTGCCAAACCGCAGACCAGCGACTATCCGCCGATTGTCACTCCAAACAAACGGATTCTGAAAAAGAACGACGCGCTCTGTCAGGATAAGGCCAAGGTCAAAACATCCGCGCTCGATTCGCTTTCGATTGCCAGAGAGCCGATCGATCTGCGCGCCCTCGAACAGCTTGCCGATTCCCAGCAGTCGGCGGCGATCGGAAAAATGATCGTCTATGCGCAGCGCAATCTGGTCGATAATCAGAAAACGATCGACGAGATCGCTGAGGAGCTTGAAAATCTTGCGGATGAAAACGGCATGAGCTTTTTTGGAAAGGGCAATTTAGCCCGTCCAAGAAAGCAGGAACTGTGCGGCGTGATCAATCGCCAGCGTTCCAACGGCTTCCGTTTTCAGAAATGAATTTGAATTTGCGGATGATCTATACAAAATGGATTGTCTGCATCCTGTCGGATTCATCAGAAAACCACACGGATAAAACGATTTATCAAACTGCATAAAGCAGGTTTTACAGACGGATTTTCCCTCTGCAGATCCTGCTTTTTTTCATTTTCAGCGATAGGCATCGAAGAAAAGGGGAGCGGATAAAATGCAGAAAGGCATAGTCAAATTCTGTCTGCACGATCGTTTGACACTGTCTTGAATTATTTAAATAGATAACGGGAGTAAAATAAAACAAATTGTTTGGAATTGTTATACAAATTAGGAAATAGACATTTCACAGTTACCAATTAATGCAATAGTTTGCATATATCATTAGCGTTATCATAGATATGAAGGAAAGAAGTAAACGGTTACAAGAGTTGGCCTTTTAACTGCGTACTTCTTTTACTCAAATTATGAAAAGGATGGAAGATATGATTCGAAACTCATTCCGTAGAGCGCTGAAGCGCACGGCAGCGGCGGCTGTCAGCTGTGCAGCAGCCTGCTCGATGATGTTCGCATCCGGAACGCCGATCATGGCCGCTGAAGACAGCGACGTAGCGATCGAAGCGCGCGTAAACGACATCATCTCCAAAATGACGACCCGTCAGAAAATCGAACAGATGATCATGCCGGATTTCCGTAAGTGGGGAACCAGTGACGACACCGCAACGGATTTCACCGAAATGAACGATGAGGTTAAACAGATTATCGCGGACTACGACTTTGGTGCCATTATTCTGTTTGCCAACAACGTTAAGGAAACCGAGCAGTCCTACAACCTCGCGATGGATATGCAGAAAGCAGCCATCAGCGACGGCGGACTTCCGCTTCTGATTTCCGTTGATCAGGAAGGCGGCTCTGTTTCCCGTCTGGGCACCGGTACAGCTCTGCCAGGCAACATGGCTGTCGGCGCTACCTTCAATACCGATGATGCAAAGAAAATCGGCGAAATCATCGGTTCTGAACTTTCCGTACTCGGTATCAACACCGACCTCGCACCGGTAGTCGATGTCAACAACAACCCGAACAACCCGGTTATCGGTCTTCGTTCTTTTGGCGATGATCCGGAACAGGTTGGTCTTATGGCTTCTGCCGAAATTGCTGGCCTTTCTGAATACAACGTAATCGGCTGTGCCAAACACTTCCCAGGTCATGGCGATGTGGCGACAGACTCCCACTATGGCCTGCCGATCGTAGACAAGACGGTCGAGGAAATCAAAAACAACGAGCTGAAACCGTATACAGTAGCGATCAACGAAGGCATCGAAATGATCATGACCGCACATATCCTGTATCCGGCTCTCGACAATACAACGCTTCACTCGGATCTGACAAACCAGGAAGAACAGCTCCCGGCGACTCTGTCCAAGAAAATTATCACTGACCTGCTCAAAGGCGAAATGGGCTTTGAAGGCGTAGTCAGCACCGACGCCATGAACATGGAAGGTGTTGCCAAAGTCTGGTCCCAGCCGCAGCGTGTTGCTGTAGCCATGGAAGCCGGCGCCGACCTGATCTGCATGCCAACCGTTCTGTACTGCAAGGACGACCTGAAAGATCTCGACGCGGTCATCAACTACTGCGAACAGGAAGTTGCCAACGGCAAGCTTACTCAGGAACGTCTGAATGACGCCTGCACCCGTATCCTGACCCTGAAAGCCCGCAAAGGCATTCTGGACTGGAACGAAAATGACTATTCCATCGATGAAGCCAAAGAAGTTGTCGGCTGCGCCGAAAACAAACAGGCTGAACGTGAAATCGCTGCCCGCGGCGTTACCGTTACCCGCAACGAAGACAACGTTCTGCCAATGGAAGTTACTAAGGACACAACCGTTCTCGTAGCTACTCCTTATTCCAACGAACCTGGCCTGATCTCCCTCGCATGGAACCGCGGCAAAGATGCCGATACCGTAGAAAACGGTGCGAAACTGGATTATTTCGTATACACAGGCCAGGCTGAACTGACCGACGAACAAAAAGCAAAAATTGATGCGGCCGATTATGTAATGGCCGTTACCGAAGTTTCCAGCGCAGCCCGCATGGGCGGCAGGCACTGGTCGAGCAAAATACCAAATGAAATCGTGAAATACGCGAGGGAAAAAGGCAAAAAGGCTATCATCATGTCTGCGGACAAACCATATGATACCCAGTGGTATCCAGATGCTCAGGCAGTCATGGCTGTTTACGGCAACAAGGGTACCGGAGTTGACCCGACCGAAGCCATCATCGGCGGCGCAACCGGTGCTAACGAAGCCTATGGACCAAACATCCTGGCCGGTATGGAAGTTGCACTTGGGACCTTTGGTGCCAGCGGACAGCTCCCAGTCAACGTTTACAAGTATGATGATGCAACTGGCATGTATTCCACAACCGATGTCGTTTATCCGCGCGGTTCCGGTCTGACTTACCAGTCCAAATCCGATGCCAACCGGATGGAAATGTACCGTCTTTACAACCCGAATTCCGGCGAACACTTCTACACCAGCAGCTCCAGAGAACGCGACTACCTTGCGAAAGTCGGCTGGAAGAGTGAAGGAGTCGGCTGGATCGCTCCGAAGAAATCCAATACTCCGGTTTACCGCGTATACAACCCGAATGCCGGCGATCACCTCTACACACTGAGTGAACGCGAGAAAAACTACCTGGTTGACCAGGGATGGAAAGACGAAGGCATCGGCTGGTATTCCGATGACAACAAGGCCGTAGAAGTATGGCGTGAATACAACCCGAACGCCAAGAGTGCAAACCACAACTTCACAACCAACTTCAAGGAACATACATACCTGATTGAACTTGGCTGGAGAGGTGAAGGCATCGCCTGGTACGGTCTCGAAAACTTCGAGTAGTCAATCCCGACTCTGAAGGAAAATGCTTTAGCCGATAGAGCAGACCCATACATCAAAACAAAATAAAACGGCAGAGTTTGGACGCATCCGCCGTGCGTTCGAACTCTGCTTTTTTCATGGAATTTCAAGCGGCCGCTTTTCGCTTTTCAAACGCCCTGCTAAGATAGAAATCAAACTTCGCTTTGCTCCGCTGACCAGAAATGCTTCGACATCTTTTTCGTTCCAGAAACAGCTCGAAGCCAACGGGTCGAAACGGCGGCGAAGAACGCACTTGAGAAAGGAGAAAGACAATGGAATTTCAGAGTGAACGACTGATTTTGCGTCCCTGGAAAGCCGAGGACGCTCAGGTATTATACGAACTCGCAAATGATCCGGATGTCGGACCGGCCGCCGGCTGGCCCGTTCACCAAAGCGAAGAGGAGAGCCGGCAGATTATCGAAAGTGTGCTGAGTAATCCGCTGGATTTTGCGATCTGCCTAAAAGAAACGTCGACGCCAATCGGCGCCATATCTCTGATGGTGCCCAAGCTGAAACAGCGTGAGGGGGCATCCCCATACGACAAGGAACTGGGCTTCTGGATCGGCAAGCCATACTGGGGCCATGGCTATGTGGAAGAAGCGGCAAACATGCTGATCGATTATGGCTTTGAAGATCTGTGGCTCGATCAGATCTGGTGCGCGCATTATACCGGCAATTCCAAATCCGCCAGAGCACAGGCCAAACTTGGCTTTTGCTTTTTCAAAACGGAAGAGCATGTCCTTGTACTGCTGCTTGGCGAATTCCGTGATGAAGTGATCAACCGCATGACAAGGGAAGAATGGAAAGCTCTGCGAAACGCGAAATAGATTCCAGTGTCAGAACCGAATCCGACCGCTCTTCTTTCTTTTTAAAAGACGCGATGCACAAATCTCTGTACAGATTTCTATACAGATCACCATTACAGACAACCACAGCCAATACATATAAGAAAACGGGCCGTGCGGCCCGTTTTTGCGTAGAGGGTGAACGATCGGAAGGCAGCAGGAAGAGAGGATTCTGTCCTTTCCTTGTTACTGCCGTTTGAATGTCTTCTTGAGCTCAATCCATAAATAGATGATTCGGGAAATCGCCTCGCGTCCGGCTTTTTTCCAGGTGAAATCCGGTGCGCTCTCCATTGCCCAGTTCGAAAAGAACTGTCTGGCCAGCGCGTTCGAACGTCGGGCGTGCAGGCCGCCCGTCAGAATCAGGATTGGCTGATCACCGATCATTTCTCTAGCGTATTTCATGTTTTCCCAGGTGTTCTGCGCCCGGGTTTCCAGCAGGATCGGCAGCTGCGGACAAAGTTCATGAATGTAGTTACCCATCACTTCCGCTTCCACGTACGGATTGCGGACCGCACCGCCAGAAATGATCAGCGTGCGGTATTTGCCCTGCAAATACTGATCGATCGCCAGATGACAGCGCAGTTTCATTTCACGCCCCAGGCTGCCGTCATCGTGAACCGAACAGCCCAGAAGCAGTCCAAAAGGATACGGTTCCTGTGAAACTTTCGGTTTGCGGCAGGGCGGCAGCTGGTGTTCGTACCAGACCAGAGACAGCCCAGCTGCAGCCCCGAAAAGGGAGACGAGGACAGCCTTTTTGTGGCGGTGAGAAGAAGGACGGTGAAACATAGAAAACTCCTTTCTAAAGGAAAAAGGATCGGGTTACAAAACCGGACAGAAATACGTGTGAAGTTCGGCCAGGAGAGCGTGTCGAATCGACGCATCCGAACCGTCCGCTTCCGCTGTACTGGAGGAAGAAAATTCAGAGCAGGCAGAAAGGGTGTGCGGTAAAACGAGCGTCCAGGCGGCTGGTTTCTGATCGATCAGCGAATACAGACGCATTTCCTTATTGAGAAGATTCTGAAGCCAGGGGGAAAGATCGGCCATACGGCTGGCGGCTTTCAATCCGCCGGGCAGCGACTTTAACAGTGCCTGTCCCCGGTCATTGAAGCCAAGCGTCAGAACTTTAAAAAAGAACGGATGCTCTTTCATCTCCCTTTTAGAGATCTGCATCAAAATCATCATGCAGGTTCTCTGTATTCTTGCCCGTGTATACGTTTTGGAAACGGCATGCTTCAGAAAGCCTTCAAACGTATCGCTTTTTCTGGCGCTTTCGATCAGACGGTATTCGATGCCTTCCTCGCAAAGGAAAAACTCGCTTAACCGCTTCGGATCGCTCATGAGCAGCTGCATCCGCAAATACGGATAGTACGATTGCCACGATTGTCGGGGATGATAGAGCGCGTCGCCTTTTTGCGGAATGTTGGCGAAAAAGTCTTTTCGAATCGCTGTGGCGGATTTGAGTGAAAAGTTGCGGGGGAACGGCACGACCGCCATGCCAAACGACCGGGCGTAGCGAATGTACTGCACCGCCAGAATATCGTTTGGCCGCAGATCGATGCCGTTTAAAACGGCGTTCTGTACATGTGAGCGGCCGGGAACAGCTTCGAGCATTTTCAGCTGTCTGGATTTTTCTTCCAGAACGGCCAGATCCGCGAGCTCCGATCCAAAGCAGAGCGTATTGACCCCGGCACATTTGAGGGCTTCGATCGCGTAGAGCGCAAAATAGTCGGCGCTTTGCATGGCGTAGGCGGCAGGCAGCGCGATCACCAGATCGGCGCCCGCTTCGATGGCCATACGGGTTTTCTCTTGAGGAGAAAGAAGGGAAGGCAGTCCGCGGCTTGAATACCATGTGGAAAGGACCACGACGATCTGATCGGGATGAAGCGTTTCGCGTACCTGTCGAATGATTTCGCGGTGTCCGTCATGAAAGGGATTGAATTCAGCAATGATTCCAGCTTTGATCATGTGTTCAGTCTACCGTAAAAAGAGGATTCCATACATTTCCAGCCGTGAATCCCATTTCAAAATCGTTTCCGTTCAGGTACCATGGACAGGGGATTTTCCGAAAGCGGATAAGAAACGACGGTATCGTTTTTTTGCGTAAGGAAAATCAAAAGAACAATTCACGGATCAAAACAGACAAAACATCTGGATGGATCCGATCAGAAGGAAAAACGGATCCTGGATCCGATGAAAAGATAGAACAGCGAGGACAAACAGTATGAAATTCAGCAGATTTGTTTCAAAAGCCGCCTGCCTGGGCGCTGCCGCTCTGCTTGCGGCCGGATGCGCCGGCAGCACGAACGACACCAGCAACGCCGACGTATCGAGCGTCACCTCTTCCATTGCCAGCAGCCAGACTGAATCGGTCGTTTCCAGCAAAGTGGCTACCCGGGCTTCCAAGTCGGAACCGGGCGGCAAGCAGTACCAGGCCGAAATCAAGATTTCCGGCTACGATGAACCAATCATCTTCACCATGGACGAAGGCATCGCTCCGGAAACCGTAGACAACTTTGTCAACCTGGCCGAAAAAGGCTTTTACGACGGCCTGACCTTCCACCGTATTATTGACGGCTTCATGATTCAGGGCGGCGATCCGCGCGGCGATGGAACCGGCGGAAGCTCCCGCAGCATTTACGGCGAATTCAAATCCAACGGTTTTGACAACTCCCTCAAGCACGTGCGCGGAACCGTATCCATGGCCAGAAGCAACCAGCCGGATTCCGCCAGCAGTCAGTTCTTTATCGTGCAGGAAGATGCGTCCAGCCTCGACGGGGAATACGCCGCATTTGGAACGGTAACCAGCGGCATGGATGTCGTAGACCAGATTGCTGAATCCGCGAAGCCGACCGACAACAACGGCTCCATTTCCAAGGAAGATCAGCCGGTCATCGAATCCATCACCATTACCGAACTCGATGACAAGAAATAAGCGGTAAGCACAAATCGAATCCAGTGAAGCTCTCTAGAGCAAAGAGAAAGCGCTCTGGAGCAAAGATAAAGATATAAAAAAATCCGTATCTGTATCCTTCTGTCTCTTGCCTCTGGAAACAGCCTGAGCAAAGAAGACAGACCGAAAAAAACAGACCCGATCACAAATTGATGGACAGATTCTCAGAGCCGATCCGGCTCTTCGGGTCTGTCCTTCGATTTTGTAACGGTCACGGACTATGATGAAGATGCATGCGGCAGGGAGCCAAAACGATACGCGATATCGGACGTTTGCCCCTGGCTCATAACAGACAAGACATTTGAACAGGCAGATTTTTCAAAGAGTCAACGCGGCCAGAAAAAGCCGAAAGTACGATAGTTAAGGACAAAATGGCAAAGCACTTCGATCGTTTTGTTCAGATTTTCGTTTGTTTGACAATTCAAAAGGGTCTGCCTATAATATCAAATGCTACATGAGGTGAATAGCGTGAAGTTTCGTAAAAGCGATTTTATGGCGGCGCCGGATGACTATCTTGAAGTCAATACCGACCTGGCCGATCTCGATGGAGCTCAGTTTGTGAATACGCCTGTTCTGGCCGTACCCGAGTGTCACGTCGAGGGCACTTTACAGTTTGACGGCCGCAGCAGGGTTGTCAGCAACCTTCATTACTCCGGCTTCATGATTGTTGAAGACTCGATTACCGGAGAAGATCTCGAATACGATTTCGAGGCCGATTCTGAAAAAGAGTACTCATTCGATCCGCTCGAGGATACGGACGATCAGGAAGACATTCTCGTTGTGAACAACAACACGATTGATCTGAATGATGAGATGATCGAAGCGATTGTATATGAAGCACCCATGAGCATTACCCGTTTAGCCCGTGAAGACTATCCTAGCGGTAAAGGCTGGTCGCTTACATCCGATCAGGATGAGGGGGACAGCCAGCAGCAGGAAGATCCCCGCTGGGCAAAACTCAAAGATCTTAATTTCGAGGATAACTAGGAGGTGCCACCATGGCTGTTCAGCAGAGAAGAGGTTCCAAACACCGTAAGGCAAAAAGAAGAACCCATTACAAACTGACTAAACCCGCTCTTGTAAAATGCCCGGAGTGCGGCGAATTCAAACTCGCTCACAAAGTATGCCCGAGCTGCGGTAAATACAAAGGCAGACAGGCTGTCGAAGTAGAATAATTCCTGTCCCTTTTATAATCAGTATCCAGATGGATGAACAAGCAGAGAGACCTCTGCTTTTTTCTTTTTGCGCATTTCGCATTTTCTCTAACAGGCCTGCAGGACGTTGATGTCCTGCGGGCCTTTTCCGTTGTGCAGGAGCAAGCGCAGGGAAGCACGAAACTGAAATCCAGGGAAAGGAAATAGAAACGGGCAAATAGAAACGGGAAGGTGCTGACAGATCCGATCGCAAAAAACCACAGAAGGTATCGCATTCGTGCGAGAAACCGCCTTTTCTGTATGGTCCGGAATTGGGATTATTGTGTACCAAAGCAACAATTTCGTACCATAGCCAATTAGTATTAAGCCTATGCGATTTTAATAATACGAAAAGAAGAAAAAGACAACCGTGATAAACGTATAGAACGATAAAATAAAAAGGCCAGTATTTCTCCCGTTTGCCTGGACGAAGGCAGACGGGCGGCTGCTTTTTGGCTTTTAAGAACAGGCGCAGGGATTTGAACGAATGGTTTTCCTTACGGGCAAACAGGAAAACCCTCATCCTGCGTTGGATCCCCATTTTTATTCTGAACAGGAAAAGCGGTCGTCTTACGTTCCATCCATTTTCTCAAACGCGTGGTTTTGCATCGGCTTTTGACCTTCAGGCGCTTCTTCATTTGATTCGGGCAAAAATATAAATTACGAAGCGCTTCAATGCACTCTATTTAGAATATGGTCGCGCATACGACAGACAACCCATGTTCTATGTACGCAAAAGCACCAGATTTTTACGAGAGGACAGGGCGTAAGGGAAATCGGACAAAGAAAGGCCCAGTTATGAAAAAACATACAATGATGGCTGCACTCCTGTCTGTGTCGATGCTGACAGGATCTGTATCTTCCTTCCCAATTCTGGCCGCTGAACCGGCTGTCCAGAATGAAACGACCGACGCTGCACAGTCCACAACGACGATTTATGACCATGCCCGCAATACCTGGTATCCAATGGGTACCGGCATGCAGGTCGAAACCGTCACAAACGAAGGCAAGTATTTCAAAGGCCACGCGGCGATTGATGACGTCAATGCGGAAAACACCGTAAAGGATCTGCTGCACGGCGAGAAGTCCTTTACGTTTGAGATCGAATACAAAACGCCGGAAAACACAAGCGCCAATCAGATGGAATACCAGATGATTCTTTCCAACGGCGACCATGGCTTTGTAGTACGCGACTACCATTATCAGAATCTTGGAATCACGACCCAGCTGATCGCCTATGGAGCCAATACGAATGACTGGATGACGTACAACATGAAGGAGTATGAAGCAGGAAATACCGATTACTCCAATCGTGTCCATACAGTTCTTGCCGGTTACGATGCCGAAACGAAGGAGCTCTTCTTCGTCTTCAACGATGGCTCGAGCTATCGTGGATCCATGAGTGGAACGGGCGGAATCAAGGCGACAAACTATCCGCTTTCCATCGGTACCGATCCGGAAAATACCGATCGCGTCTCCGCCTATCGGTTCAAATCCGTCAAGCTTTTTGAGGGCGTAAAAACTAAGGAAGACATGGAAACCCTCACCAAAGCCGATGCCAAAGTTTGGGTCGACGCAGACGATAACCCCGTTCAGCCTCAAGAGCCGGAACCGGAACCTGTCGTACTCGACTACTCCGTACTGCAGACGGCCTATACGGATGCGAGCAGCGTAAGTGCCGACAAATTCCAGTCCAATGCGGCATGGTCCACGCTGATTGAAAAACGGACCGTCGCTGCGAACATTCTTGCCGATCAGGACAATACTGCCCGTACGCAGAAAGATATTAATGACGCGGCTTCCGCCCTCAGCCAGGCGTGGCTCGCGGTTCGTCTGAGCGTCGACACCGAGATCAATCCGCTCCCCGCTCAATAACAAAACCAATCCAGAAATATGCTCTTTTGCATGCTTTCGTAAATGCGAAAAGCGCAGTTTCAATCGATAATCTGCCTTATGCACCGTCTGAACCGCAAAGATTCAGACGGTTTTCCATACATTGCAAAACTTGCGCATTTTACACCCGATCCAAGGCGAATTGTCTGCCGGACAGAAACAGGAACGATTGGCCACGAAAAATGTAGTCCGGTCTGATTTTTTGAAAAAACGCAATCATACCGATCGGTCGAAAAAGAGAAAAAAGGGGAAATCAGACGATTTACAGCCGGATTCTGGCGGATTTGCCCAGAACCTGTTCGCTGTATTGGTACACAATCGTTCCATTTTTGAACGAATATCTTCCTAAAATTTGTCTGAAATATGGGTACATAGACAAAAAGACCGGATTTGCTATAATTGAAATGCTTTATTTTATGAAGGGACAGAGAAATAAATGAATGCCTTATGGATTTCTCTATCCGGGATAATCGGACTTGTCCTGGGAATCGGCCTGATGGCCGCTCTTTCCAAAGCAGGTCTTAACAAAAATCAGCAGCAGGCAAATCAGATTCTTGAACAGGCGAACCGCGAAGCGGAAGCCAGACTGAAACAGGCAGTACTTGACGGGAAAACCCAAGTACACGATCTGAAAGTAGAAGCAGAAAAGGAAATTAAGGACCGCCGGCAGGAAGCCGTCGATCTTGAAAACGCCCTTCTGCGTCGTGAAGACAGCTTAAATTTCCGCGATCAGTCTCTGAACCAGAAGGAGAAGGAACTGAGCGCGCAGATGAAGAAGGCCAATGATCGCCTTCTTTCCTTAGAAGATAAGGAAAAGCAGCTTCAGCAGGAAATTGACCGACAGATCGAAGTCCTCGAGGGCGTAGCCCGGATGACCAGTCAGGAAGCGAAAGACGAGCTCTTCGCCCTTGTCGAAAAGCAGATGGAACACGAAACGATGGCTTACATCAAGGAAAAAGAAGATGAAGCCAAATCGCAGGCGAACCAGAAAGCGCAGGAAATCATCGCCTTAAGCATCGAACGCATGGCCCAGCAGGAAACGATGGACCGTACGGTCGCTGTCGTCCAGATTCCCAGTGAAGAAATGAAGGGAAGAATTATCGGACGTGAGGGCCGCAATATCCGTGCCTTTGAACAGGCCACGGGTGTTGAGCTGAACATTGATGATACGCCGGATCTGATCACCATTACCTGCTTCAACCCGATTCGTCGAGAAGTGGCCAGACTCGCCCTCGAATATCTCATTCGAGACGGACGCATCCAGCCCGGACGAATTGAGGACGCCGTTAAGAAATTCCAGCATGAAGTCGAGGCTGAGATTCTCAAGGCCGGCGAAGAAACTGTATTCAAGCTTGGCATCGGCCGCATCGATCGCGAAATCGTTCGTCTGATCGGTACGCTGAAATACCGTTTCTCCTATGGCCAGAATGCGCTCCAGCATTCCATTGAAGTCGCCCTGATTGCCGGAACGATGGCAGCTGAGCTGGGGCTCAACCAGCATATGGCGAAACGTGCCGGTCTTCTGCACGACATCGGTAAAGCACTCAATGTCGACCAGCAGGAAGGCAGCCACGTGGAGCTGGGTTACAAATTCTGCAAGAAGCATGGTGAAAAAGAAATCGTTCTTAATGCGATCGCATCTCATCATGGCGATACCGAACCAAAATTCCTGACCTCCCATCTGGTCATTGCCGCCGATACCATTTCCGCCGCTCGCCCAGGAGCCCGTAAGGAATCCGCGCAGGCCTACGTGGAACGTCTCGAAAACCTGGAAAAAATCGCCAATGAATTTGAAGGTGTTTCCAACGCTTATGCCATTCAAGCCGGCCGCGAGATCCGCATCATGGTTGTTCCCGAACAGGTGAGCGATACGGCCTGTGTTAAAATGGCCAGGGCGATCCGTGACAAAATTGAATCTGAACTGACTTATCCCGGACAGATCAAAGTGAACGTAATTCGTGAAGTCCGTGCACAGGAAATAGCGAAATAACGAATATCAAAGCCGCCCCGCAAAGGCGGCTTTTTATAACGGCTTTTCGTCTACAATAAAAACGGACGCATTCCCAAAAGGCACAGGGAAACATCAGAAAAAAAGCAGGGGAAGACCCGACAAAGACTCGGAAAAACTCGGATAAATCCGGCAAAGAAGCAGAGCAGTTTTCTTTCTCTCTCCGTTCGGATCACGGATCCATTCTCCGAACGTCCCTTAAATAGAGGAAGACTGTCCTTCAACCGTTAAGACAATCCAGACGCAGGACTTTTCTGACATAAGGTCACCCCCCCAGAAATCCAGTCCGTATCCAGCACCGATCGAACACAGATCCAGAACAACAGTGCCATTTATCGCAAAGATCCCAGTCCATACGGGGCACTTTGTCATTTCTCCCTTAAAGGAATACAATCCCGAAATATCGGCTCGCTTTTCAAAAGAAAAGCGGGATTTCGATTGCCTGTTCGAGGATCAATCCAGCCTCGAAACATACCCGTTCAAAACGCTGCGCAGGGCCGTCTGGTCCAGAACGCGTAAACCATAAAGCAGAACATCAAAGATAAACAGAACACAAACAGAAAACAAAGACAGGAGACTACTGTGAGCATAAAAATTAAACCCGCCTGGCATCTTCCAGATGCTAAAAAAGCGGCCAGACGCATCGAAAAAAGCTCCCCGACCTATCGTGGCATGGAACTGAGCGATGCCCAGAAGCAGATCGGCCAGAATAAAACGTATTTTATTTCCACCTACGGCTGTCAGGCCAATGAGCGCGACAGCGAAAACCTCGCCGGCATTCTTGAAGCGTGCGGATACACCCCAGCTACCGATTCGGCGAGCGCGGATCTGATTTTAATGAATACGTGCGGCATTCGGGAAAACGCGGCCAATAACGTTCTTGGCGAAGTCGGCTCGCACAAAAAGCACTTCAAATCCAAGCCGGATACGATCATCGGTGTCTGCGGCTGCATGGTGCAGGAAGAGCAGTTCACCCGCACGCTGCTCGAAAAATACCCGTGGGTTCATCTGATTTTCGGAACCCATAACTTCGCAAACCTTCCCGAATATCTCGAACGCGCCACAAACGGCGAAAAAGTCGTAGAAGTCTACTCGCGCGAAGGCGAAATTTACGAAGACCTTCCCGAACATCGAAGCGGCCGCTACAAAGGCCTCATCAACATCATGTACGGCTGCGACAAGTTCTGTACGTACTGCATCGTACCGTATACGCGCGGCCGTCAGCGCTCCCGCTCGGCTAAGGATATCCTCGCGGAAATCGAAACGCTGAAAAAGCTCGGTTATAAGGAAATCACCCTGCTCGGTCAGAACGTCAATGCCTACGGGAAAGACCTGGATGGGGAAATGGATTTTGCGGGACTTCTCGAAGAAGCCGCCAAAACCGGCATCGAACGCATCCGCTTCATGACCAGCCACCCATGGGATTTCTCGCGAGAAATGATCGATGTCATCGCCCGCTACGATAACCTGCTGCCGTTCATTCATTTGCCTTTGCAGAGTGGCGACGATGAAATTCTGCGCCGCATGGGCCGTCGCTACACATCGAAGGAATACCTGGAACTGTATCAGGACATTAAGAAGAAAATTCCGGATGCGGCCATCTCGACCGATATTATTGTCGGCTTTCCTGGCGAGAGCGAAGAAGCGTTTGAACATACGCTCGATCTCGTACGCGCCTGCCGCTTTGACAACGCCTATACCTTTATTTATTCGCCAAGACCTGGAACGCCGGCCGCTAAGCTCGAAGACGGAACACCGCTTTCCGTCAAAAAGGAACGGCTGCAGCGCCTGAACGCGCTCTGGAATGAATTTGCGCTTGAAAACCACCAGAAATACATCGGAAAGACCGTCTCCGTTCTGGTCGACGGCCCGTCGAAAAAGAATCCGAACGTCTTCTCCGGCTACAGCCGTCACGGGATACCTGTAAACTTCTCCGCGGATCAGGCTCAGGAAGGCGATATCGTCGATGTCGTCATCACCGAAGCCCACACCTTCTCGCTCAACGGTCGTAAAGCGTAGGCCAGGACGGCGAATGTTATACTGTAAATAATAGAAAACGTTCAATTTGTACGAAATTTTTAGTATGCGAAAAATTTTCTGCCTCAACCGGCAGGAATCGCGCAATTGCGGAGGTGCCACAATATGGCAGAAGCAGAATTAAAAAAAGACGAAGTCGTTCGACTGTTTGCGCTGGGCGGGCTGGATGAAGACGGAAAGAACTTGATGGTCATTGAAATCAACGGTGATATGTACATCGTGGAATGCGGCCTGAAATTTCCGAACGATAATGCCAGTCTGGGCGTAGAATGCATCGTCCCCGACTTCTCCTATCTCAAGGAACACGAAAAACAGATCAAAGGCATTCTGATCACCCATGGCCATGACGACGTCATGGGCGCGCTGCCTTATCTTTTAAAAGAAATCAAAGCCGATATTTTCGTCAGCGACTTTACCGGCCGCGTAGTGGAGGAACTGCTGCGCAAAAACAAAATTACCGGCGTCAAGATCAAGACCGTCAAGCGGCAGGATACCCGGACAATCGGCGGAAGACAGGTCGTCTTCTTCCCGATTACCCACTCCTATCCGCAGACGTACGGTTTTGGCATCCGTACCGCCCATGGCTATATCGTCTACTCCGGCGAATTCATCGCCGACTACGACGACATTTCCCAGGCGTACCAGGGCGACTACTCCTTTGCGACCCGTTTTAAAAACGACGGCGTCCTCATCCTCCTGCAGGATTCCAAAGGCGCGGAACATGCCCTTCATACCTCGCCAAATCATCGGGTTACCCCGTATTTTGAAAAGGTACTCGACCAGCATGAAAAACAGCGGATTTTCGTGGAAATTTACACGCAGTCCGTTTACCGCATTCAGGAACTTATCCGCTGCTGCATCGCACGCAAGCGCAAGATGTGCTTCTATTCCGATGAGCTCAAGAAACTGATCGCCGGTCTGGAAAGCATTACCGATGCCGTTCCGTCTGAACTCGTTGTTCCGGTTTCCCAGATCGATCAGTGCGAAGATGTCGTGGTCATCATTTCCGGACAGGGAAGAGCCCTGTTCCAGCTGATGAGCAATATCGCCAACAACGAAGTCGACGATGTCGAATTCCACGATGACGATGTGATCGTCGTTGCTACCCCGCTCGTTCCAGGTGTTGAAAAAGACTTCAAGAGTATGGAAAACGACATTTACAAGCGTCAGGGTACGATCGTGAAAATCGACCGCAACGTTCTGGGCATGCATCCGTCCAAGGAAGATCTGAAGATGGTCATCTTCATGTGTGATCCGAAGTACTACATTCCGATCAAGGGCGCATACCGCATGTTGTGCGCGAACGCGATGCTGGCGGAAGAAATGAACATTCCCGCCGAGCGAATTGTGATTCTCGACAACGGCGAAATCGCCACCTTTATTAACGGCGAACTGCAGCCGGGTCTCGATACGATCGAACTGCACGAAACGCTCGTAGATGGCAACGCCAACTGGGACATGGCCGGCGTCGTTCTGAAAGACCGTGAAATTCTTTCGACCGACGGCGTCATGGTTCTGGCGATCGGTCTCGATTTCCGCACGAAGAAGATTATTAACGGACCGGACATTCAGACCCGCGGCCTCGTCTATGTACGCGATGCCGAGTACCTGACCCGGGAAGTGACCCGGATTATGGAAGACACCATTAAGGAAATGGTCGATGCCCATAAATACGACAATATGGAATGCCGCTCAATCATCCGCGAAAAAGTGGCCCGCTACGTCTTCAAGCAGACCGCAAAGCGCCCGATGATTTTACCGGTTATTCTCGAACTCAACCCCAAAGGATCCCTTTAGAAAAAGCTGAAATCCAAAGATTTGGCAGATAATCCGAAGGAGTTCTCCCAAGGGATTTACTGAATCAAAACGAATGGAAAGAATGGATTGCGCGCAGGCAGTTTGTGCCGTACGCAATCCGTCTTTTTTTTCCGCTTTGGTTCGTTATAAGATAAATACACTGCATTTACTCCACGCCTTTTTTCCTCAGTCGCAATGCAGGCTGAGGATATACAGAAACAGGGAATCTCTTTTTTCAGTTTCAAAAAGAGACGAAAAGGGCAGGGAAAATCGTCCTTATACCAAGAGGACTAAGAAAGGGAGGGACTATGGCTTCAAAAAAGAGTGCGTCCAGACGCAGCCCGTCTTCAAAAAAATCCTCCGCATCGTCTTCCAAGCGACAAACCGGGAAAACGTCTGTGTTTTCTCTGAATACGTTCTGGATCTGCGTACTGATCATCTTCTCTTGGGTGATCTGTACGATGGTTCTGTTTTCCTTAGGCCTGGTCGGCAGCTTTTTGCAGGAAGTGCTTCAGCTGCTGGTCGGCAGCTTCTCCTATGGCCTGCTCATTTTTTTCATGGGCTATGGCCTGTACTGGGTCCTGACGCTGGGCAAGAAAAAAGTATCCGTTCGCATGATGGTCGGCTTTGGCTTTCTGGCGGCGTTCTGGATGATGACCAACGGTCTCCAGCAGGTGACCGACACGAACGTTACCCAGCCGTTTTCCATTCTGGTGGCCAGTCTCGGCCAGTTTGGATCGATGAGCTTTACGAGCAGCTGCGGCCTTCTCGGTGCGCTGCTGGCTACCGTGTTTTCCATGTTTTTCTCGCGAACCGGAGCGATGTTCTTTGATTTCGCGTTTCTGATTCTGGGCATTTTACTGATCGGCTGGAACTGGTGGCGTCTGCTGCTGACCGATCGAAAGCCCAAAGAAGATACCGATACGGAAAAAGGATTCCAGGGCGTCCGCCGCACTTCGCTTGGAGGTCTGCTGCGCTGGCCCAAAAGCGATCTCGATGAAGAGGACGTCCCTAAAAAAGAAGAACCGAAAAAGCGTCCGCCCCGTCAGCCGTATGGACAGGCCCCGCAGCCGGAAACCGTGCAAGCCGATGCTTCCCCAGACGATCTTGTTGAATCGACCCGCCTGCAGGGACAGGACCAGCCCGATCTGACAGGCGGCTCCCTGACGGAAATTGGCCCAGACGGCTATTCCAATGAAGAGTACGATGAGCAGGATGAGGAAACCATTTCCGATCGTGTTGGTGGCTGGCTCCATCACAGAACGGCTTCCCGTGCCGCTCGTTCAAGAGCCGGAATGGCCAAAAACAAACCGCAGCGAAAAGGCATCGCGGGCTTCTTTGGCCGGATCGCCGATTTTTTCTCCAGTCTGCATCACCGCATTCTCGACTGGGTCACCCTTTCGAATGTGGATAAAGACTACGACGAAGAAGGCAATCCGATTCTTCTTCGCTATGACGATCGCAATGACGCGTCCATGCAGGGCCGTCCAATCGACAAGGACGAACTCCAGCGTCTGTATGACGAAAACGGAGAGTACATCGAGAAGGGCAGATCCCGTCCCAGCGCCTTTTCCATGAATGGTCTTGTCGAACAGCGTGCGTATTCGGATCTTGTCGCCGACCCGGATTTTGTGGAAGCATCCACTTCGGCCGATCCTGCCCCGGTTCTGGAGATGGCCGAGGAACAGACAAGAGAAACCGACATTCGTCAGGGTCGGCTTCCCAGCCGCGCCGCGCGTCGCCGCCAAAGAGAAGCGGAGATGCGCGCATCCAGTCGGCTCGATGGAACTGCGCAGCCCGTCACAGCGGCAGGACAGCGGACTGGACAGATGCCCGCACAGGCCATGCAGCTTGCCCAGACGGGTCTGAATGCGCAGTCGCAGAGTCAGAATGCGGCCGCAGCGGCACTTGGCGCTGCAGCTGCAGGTGCCGCGGCTGGTGTAACAGCCGGTGCGGGTGGCGCAGCAGCGGCTCAGAGCCAGAACAGTCGTTCCTCCGACTTTTCGGATGAATCGCTTTATGAAGATCCCCGAAACGAGGCCCCATCGGATTTGGCAAATGCCGAAAGACTGCCGCGCCGGCGCAGAACGCGCTCCGTGCAGGAAACGGCGCCCGATCTGAGCAGCTCCGCTGTAAACGGAACGGTCAAAGACATGACCGATCAGCTGGGCGAGGTAAAACCGTCCAGAAAAAAAGCGGCAGCTTCCAGCCGCACCCCGTCTTCTCGAGAAAACAAGCCGGTTCGCTACGAAGCCGAACCGCTGGATCTTTCCCCGAAAGCGGACGGCTATGTGCTGCCGCCGATCAGCCTGCTTCAGGAAATGAAGCAAAATCGAAAAAGCACTATCAACCAGAAAAGCGCCGCCGAACGCGGGGAAACGCTCATTCGCATCCTGCAGGAATTTGGAGTCGAAGCGAGTCTTGGCGAAATTCATATCGGTCCTTCCGTTACCGAATTTGAAGTCATTCCCGGACAGGGCGTTCGCGTTAACACGTTCGTGAATCTGCAAAACGACATCAAGATGGCGCTGGCTGCTAAGGACATCCGTGTCGAAGCGCCGATCCCCGGCAAGAGCGCGGTGGGTATTGAAGTGCCCAACGAAGAAAAGACCACCGTCAGCATGCGCGAGCTCATCGCCGGCATTCCCAAATCGGAAGCCTCGCATCCGCTGCTCTTTACGCTCGGCAAGGATCTGATGGGCGAAAACATTTACGGACGACTCGATCGCATGCCGCACCTTCTGATCGCGGGCGCGACCGGTTCCGGTAAGTCCGTCTGCGTCAACTCGATCATCTGTTCGCTGCTCATGCGTACCCATCCCGATGAAGTGAAGCTTCTGCTGATTGACCCGAAAAAAGTCGAATTCACGCCTTTTAACGGCATTCCCCATCTGCTCTCGCCGGTTATCACCGATCCGGCGCTCGCTTCGGGCGCGCTCAAAATTATCGTCGACATGATGGATGAGCGCTATTCCCGCTTTGAAGCCGTACGCGTTCGCAACCTGGCCGGCTACAACGAATACGTTCGCCGCCACCCGAAAGAAGAGCTGCAGAAAATGCCGCGCATCGTCGTCATCATCGACGAGCTGGCTGACCTGATGCTTGCCGCCAGCAAGGATGTCGAACAGTCGATCCAGCGCATTACCCAGCTCGCCCGTGCCGCCGGCATTCATCTGATCGTCGCCACACAGCGACCCTCGGTCAACGTCATTACCGGCGTCATCAAAGCCAACATTCCAAGCCGTATCGCCTTCATGGTTTCCTCCCGACCGGACTCCCGGACGATTCTCGACCAGTCCGGCGCCGAGAAACTGCTTGGCTATGGCGACATGCTTTTCCTCGATAACGGCGCCACTTCGCCTAAGCGAATTCAGGGTGTTTTCATCCAGGATCAGGAAGTGGAAGCCATCTGCGACTACGTCCGCCAGCAGGCGCAGCCGGAATATGAGGAAACGTTCCTTCTGCTCAAGGAAACGAAAAACAATCCGATGGATGGCGAATCGTTTGAAGAAGACCCCTTGTATAATGAAATAAGAAATTTCGTTATCGTCAGCAAGAAAGCCAGTACGTCCCTGATCCAGCGGCGCTTTCGCATCGGCTACGCCCGCAGCGCACGCGTCATGGACCAGCTTGAAGCCAACGGCGTGATCGGCCCTTCGCAGGGAAGCCGACCCAGGGAGGTTCTTATCTCCAGCAGCGACGATATGGAGGAGGATTACGAATGAATCTGTTTTTAAAGACCGGCGAACCGATGAGCCAGTACGACTGCGTCGCCAGCATGGTTCAGCTAGGCGATTTCTTCTACCTTTCCGGTCAGATCGGAAAAGGATCCACGTTCCACGACCAGTGCGTTTCCGCCTGCTACGCGGTGACCGATGTCCTGCACCAGTTCGATCTGCGTTTTGATCACATTCTGAAATTCACCGTCTATCTGGTTGACATCGAACTGCGCGACGAGTTCCTGGAAGTCTTCAGCAATTTCGTCGATCAGCCTTACCCGGCGCTGACCTTCGTCGAATCGCCTCATCTTCCCGACGATGCCATGGTCTGCATCGACGGCTGCGGCGTAAACACGCTCCGTCATGAAAGAAGCATGTCCGACGCATACTGCGAAGACTGCGACGAATAAAGCATCAAGATAAATTTATACGCCTGAACCAAAATCCGCTCCGTACGCTTTCGCTCAAGTCCCTCCAGCAGGAGGCCATCGCGAAAGCGGATCCGGCAGCGGTTTTTTTGTGCGTCCCCCGACGGCTCGAGACTGAGAATGTTCGCCAGGCTGCAGTAGATCCGTTTCGGATCCTTTTGCGGCAGCAGCGGTACCCATACTTCGAGCGGCGAGAGAGAAACCAGAATCGGCAGAAACTTACGAGCGCTAAGATAAAATGCGGCGGCTTCCTTTCGTCCCTGCAGAGAACTGCCCGCCTGCAGACAGCGCGCATCCAGCCAGGCGTTTATCGTCGACGCCTTTTCCCGCACCACCTGATCCTGAAAATGAAGAAGCAGGCAGGAATGGAGGTAGTCGTACTCGATATAGTCGGCAAGCAAAGCAGGGGACGTCTTTGTCGAAACGTCCGGCCAAGGATCAACAAGACGGTAATTACCGTCCAAGCCGGACGGAGGGGAAGCCGGCTTTGGCCGGTACGAATACTGAAGAACGAAAGACAGGCGACTTTCCCGAATGCCGGCACCACCGGAAGCATTCGAAACGCCAGAAACACCAGAAAGGTCTGATCCAGAGGCCGAGGAGGCTTCGAGAGAAGCGAAAGCATTCGAATTCCGTTCAGATGAAGATCCAAAGAGATTCGGAATGCGCAGATGCAGAGTGCGTTCGGATCCGCCTGGACCGTTCGGGCCGTCCGGACGGTCCAGATCAAAATTCCCATGCAGAAAAACGGGAGGAAAGGAAGGCTCCAGGTCAGATCCGCCATAGCCTTCCACAGCCGGATCGTTCAGCATCATGGCCTCATCCGAATCCGACGATAAAGAATCGGGAAAAGATAAATTCAAATGGGATATGGATTCTTTCATAGCCTTGAGTGTGTCAGATAAGGATGCTTAAGACGTGACTTTTTGAAAACGTACGAAATCGCAAAGAAAAAGAGGCCGAAGCCTCTTTGAAAAATCGTAAATTGAAAGCTGCAGGCAAAAATCTGGAATTCTTATAAGAGCAGATTTGAATGCCTGCCGACAAAAGAAGGTCGAAACGCAATCCGATTTCGATTCCAATCCGTATCGCAGAAAGAAATCGCGGTAAGAAGAAATCGCGGTAGAAAAGGATCTAAGCCGTTTGAAACCGGACGGATATGAACTGGAGGTCGAAGCGATCCTTTCAGGATTCGAAAACCGGATCAGCCTTTGAGCCAGACGATGAATTCTCTGGCCTGAGAAGCGATGGCATCGGCTACGCCGTCTGGATCGGTAAACGAATCGGTGCTGAACTCTTCTGGAGTTAAGGCCAGACCGTATTCTTCCGGGCAGACTTTGACACCAAGCCGTTTGAGCAGAATGGCGAGCTGTTCGCGCGAGCCTTTGGCCGCCATACGGCCGCCGGCGCCGCTGATGGCCGCAGACTTTCCATAAAGAACGGAAGAAGCGCGCGTATAATCGGGAGCGGTCGGACGGCTCATCCAGTCGAGCAGGTTTTTGAGGACGCCTGTAATCATGCCGTTGTATTCCGGAGTAAAGAACCAGAGTCCGTCGGCTTCGCGAATTTCCTGACGAATGCGGGATACGCTTTCGAGTTCCGGGGCTTCGAGATCCTGATTGAACAGGGGAAGATCGCCATAGGGAAGGATGCTGGCTTTGATGTCCATAGCCTCCAGCGCCTTTTTGGCGTCCTGAGCGAGTTCCATGTTGAACGATGTACTGCGAAGGGATCCGCAGATGAGCAGAATTTTCATGTTGAAATTCCTCACTTTCAAGAAAGAAGTTTCTTCTGTCTTCTATTATTGCATGGCTGAATGCGCGAGCAGGGTATGCATCGACCGACAATCTCAGATTGGAAAGAATGCGCGAAGTATGGTAAGAAAGTATTTATGTCCAAAGGGAAAAAGGAGCGCAGAGGATGCGCACGTAGTAAGCCCGAACGCAAGACTGGAAGCCGCGGCTGAGCGGACGAATCGGTTATCAGGTGCGGTAAACATTTGGAATATCCTTTGTCGCAAGCCTATACGAAGAAGTTTTTTAAAAGACTCTGGGTGGAAAGAATGAAAAATATTGTTTACAATACATGCCTTTGGCATCGCCTCATTCCGGATCCATTTTTTTGAATGGGATACGGGAACATTCGATGGAATCGTTCAAGATATACCCAGCGCGTTCCAGTCGAAAATAAAATATTGAGACAAAAAAACCAAACCTACCATTTGGCCGGTATACAACCGGCTTTCATAAAGCAGAACTAGAAAAAGGGAGGAAGACTATGGCACAGACGCAATACGATGAAAATTCAATTGTCATTCTGGAAGGTCTTGATGCCGTTCGAAAAAGACCAGGCATGTATATCGGTTCGACGGATCGTCGGGGCCTTCATCATCTGGTCTGGGAAATTCTCGACAACTCCATTGACGAAGCCCTCAACGGCTTTGGAAACGAAATCATTGTGACCCTGAACAAGGACGGCTCCTGCAGCGTGGAAGACTTTGGACGCGGCATGCCGGTAGGCAAGCACAAATCCGGCAAGTCCGCTCTGGAGGTCATCTTTACCGTGCTCCATGCGGGCGGCAAGTTTTCGGATTCTTCCTATAAGGCTTCCGGCGGTCTTCACGGCGTCGGCGCGAGTGTAGTCAACGCGCTGTGCTCCTGGGTCAAAGTCGAAGTTAAGGACGGAAAGAACATTTACGAACTCGATTTCTCAAACGGCGGCCGTCATGTTGGCGAACTGAAAGTCATCGGCAAGACGAAGCAGACCGGATCGAAAGTAACGTTTCTTCCGGATCCGACGATTTTTAAGGAAAACCGTTTTTCCTACTCCCGCATTAAGGAGAGGGTACAGGAAGACGCGTTCCTGTTAAAAGGACTGAAAATCCGTCTGATCGATAAGCGCGAAAACCCGAAAGAAGACGAATTCGTCTACGAAGACGGACTTAAGGCGTTCGTCGAAGAGCTCGACGTCGATCACGATCCGATTTCGCCGGTCGTTTCCTTTGAAGGCGAATCCGGAGGCATCAAAGTGCAGGCCGCATTCCAGTACGTCGATACGTATCAGGAAAACATGCTTTCGTTTGCGAACATCGTTCGCACCCGCGATGGCGGAAGCCATGAAACCGGCGCAAGACAGGCACTGACCCGCGTGTTCAACGACTACGCGCGAAAAGTCGGCCTGTTAAAGGAAAAAGACAAATCCATGGAAGGCTCGGACATTCGAGAAGGACTGACCTTTGTCCTGCATACGGCTATTCCGGAAACGCTGCTTCAGTTTGAAGGGCAGACCAAGGAAAAACTGGGAACTCCGCAGGCCAAAGGTGCGGTCGACGCGATCGTCAGTGAAAACCTGCGCTACTTCCTCGAAGAAAACACCGATACCGCCGCTACGCTCATCCGCAAGATGATCAAGGCCGGTGCGGCACGAAGAGCGGCGCGCGAAGCGCGTGAAAAAGCCCGCAAGGGAAAAGGAAAAAATCGTTCGGAACAGATTATTTCCGGAAAGCTCGTGCATGCCCAGTCCAAAGATGCAAGACGCAAGGAACTGTATCTGGTCGAAGGCGATTCCGCCGGCGGTTCGGCCAAGCAGGGACGGGACTCGAAATATCAGGCCATTTTGCCGCTTCGAGGCAAAGTGCTCAATACCGAGCATGCCACGCTGGAACAGGTAGAGAAAAACGAAGAGCTCAACACCATCATTCATACTCTTGACGCAGGTGTAGGCAGCAGCTTCGATGCCGAAGATTCCAACTACCATAAAGTCATTATCATGACCGATGCCGACGATGACGGCGCGCACATTCAGAACCTGCTTCTGACGTTTTTCTATCGATTCATGCGCCCGCTCATCGAAGCCGGCATGTTATATATCGCCCTTCCGCCTCTGTATCGCATCGCGAAAAAGGATGAAGAGTACTATTTGTATTCCAACGAAGAGCTGGAAGAAATGAAAGCCAAATTCAAAACCGGCTATCACATCAGCCGGTATAAGGGTCTTGGTGAAATGAACGCATCCCAGCTCTGGGATACGACCATGAACCCCGAAACCCGAACCTTGCTGCGTGTTACGCTCGAAGACGGCCGCCTGGCCGAAAAGCGCGTAAGCGAACTGATGGGCGACCGTGCGGATCTGAGAAGGCAGTGGATCGAAGACAACGTCGTCTTCACTTTGGAAGATGACTTTAAGGAAGGAGAATAGCGGATGCCAAGAAAGAAAAAAGCAGCGGACGTACAGCCCGTTGAGCCAAAAGTCGTCGACTCGGCGCTTGAAGAAATTCTGGCCGACCGCTTTTCGCGCTATTCCAAGTACATCATTCAGGAACGCGCCCTTCCAGACGCCCGCGACGGACTGAAACCCGTACAGCGCCGTATTCTCTGGGCGATGGAAGAAGACGGCAACACTTACAACAAGCCGTATCGCAAATCCGCGAAAACCGTCGGTAACGTCATCGGTAACTATCACCCGCACGGCGACACGTCCGTATACGATGCCATCGTGCGCATGTCTCAGGACTGGAAGTCGGCGCTTCCGCTGATCGACATGCAGGGAAACAACGGTTCGATTGACGACGACCCCGCAGCCGCTATGCGTTACACGGAAGCCAGACTGTCTAAAATCGCCGGCTATCTCATGCAGGACATCGACCGGGAAACCGTCGACTGGTCGCCAAACTTTTCCGATGAAAAAATGGAGCCGACCGTTCTTCCGGCAAGATATCCGAATCTGCTCATCAATGGTATTACCGGTATTGCGGCCGGCTATGCGACTTCCATTCCGCCTCACAACTTTGACGAAGTCATTCAGGCCTCGATTTATCGTATCGACCATCCCGATTCGACGACGAAGGACTTAATGCAGTATGTGAAAGGGCCGGACTTTCCAACCGGCGGCATCATCATGGGCAAGGACGGCATTTTTCAGGCGCTCGATACCGGACGCGGCAAAGTCGTCATTCGCTCCAAAGCTGAAATCGTCGAAAGCAAGACGATCAACCAGATCGTCATTACTGAAATTCCGTATGAAGTAGTCAAGATCAATCTCGTAAAGCGGATCGATGAAATCCGTCTGAATGCCAAAGTCAGCGGCATGCTCGATGTCCGCGACGAAAGCGACCGGAAGGGACTTCGCATTGTCATCGACCTGAAAAAGGAAGCCAATGCGCAGGCCATTCTCAACTACCTGTATAAAAACACCGATCTGCAGATCAACTACCATTACAACGTCATCGCGATCGTCAACCGGACGCCAAAACAGCTCTCGCTGGGGGACATGCTGGACGCGTTTCTCGAACACCGTGAAGACGTCGTCATCAAGCGGACCCGTTTTGATCTGCGCAAGAAAAACGAGCGGATGCACATCGTTGAAGGTCTGATCAAGGCCCTCTCGATTCTCGATGAAGTCATCGCGACCATCCGCGCGTCCAAAGGAAAAGCCGATTCGAGAGCGAACATCATGAACAAGTTCGGCTTTAGCGAAGCGCAGGCCGAAGCCATCGTTACCATGCAGCTGTATCGCCTGTCCTCGACCGACGTCAAGGATCTCAAAAGCGAGTTCAGCCGCCTGAAAAAGGAAATCCGCGACCTCGAAAAGATTCTTAAGGATCCGAATGCCCGCAAGGAGCTGATGAAAGCCGAACTTCATGAACTCGAAGAAGAGTTTGTCATGCCGCGCCGCTCGCAGCTCGTCGAAGAAGTCGAAGATATCGTCATCAACGAAACCGACATGATCGCCGATGAACAGGTTGTCGCCATGATCAGCAGCCAGGGCTATTTCAAGCGCGTCCCGCTGCGCTCGTACGCCTCCAGCGACCAGAACAATCCGGCGCTGAAGGAAGGGGATCATCTCGAATACGTCGATCAGATTTCGACGCTCGACTCTCTGCTTTTCTTCACCAGCAAAGGCCGCATGGGTCTGATCCCGGTTTATCTGCTTGAAGAGAAAAAGTGGAAAGATCTGGGCGTTCACTATTCCTCCATGTACAAGACCGAAGTCAACGAGCGCATTTGCGCCGTCTATGCGATCCATGGAAAACCGCAGAACACCGATCTGATCATGATCTCCAAAAACGGACAGATCCGCCGCTCCCATTTCGATTGTGCGACACTCCCCTCCAAGGGAAGACTCGTAAGCACCATGGGACTTGGCGTTAACGATGAACTCGTCGAAGTGCTCGCCTCCGGCAAAGATGACGATGAAATTCTGATCGTCACCCGCCTGGGCAATGGCGTACGTCTGGAAACCAGTCAGATTCCCGTCGCCAAAGGCAAATCCAAAGGCGTACGCGCCCTTCGCCTGCAAAACGAAGACAGCGTGCTTGGCATGGGCCTGATGGATCAGAGTGATCTCGTCATCGAAAACAGTCAGGGCGAATTCAAGCGCATCGCGCTCGATCAGATCAATGCCTATAACCGCCCGTCCAAAGGCGATACCTTATTCCGAATCATCAAATCCAAACCCGTATCCGTGGAAGCTTTCCAGATCGTTTCCGCATCCGATCTTCTGCGCTTTGAAGGCATGCAGAGCGAACCCGTTGCGGTTCGTCTGCTTACCCGCAAGCCGCTCTCTTCCGGCTGGGCGTCTTCGCCTAAGCTCGATGAGCCAAAACCGCTTATCCGTCCCAATCGAAAACTCGAAAGCGGGACTCGCAAAGATGAAGAAGATACTGCAGACGAGAAAACGCAGCTTTCTCTCTTCGACAGTGTGGAGTAGAAGCCAGGCAGCTTAGCAAGGGCTGAACAGAACTGAATAGGACTGAATCGAACGGAATAAAGTCGATCCAAACAAGTACACGGTACACAGACAAAGGATCGGAACACCCTCCAGCAATCCGTTCGGGAAAAGGCTTTTATACACGAATGGGTTGATCCAGAACAGATCAAAGTCGAATCAAGTCCGAAAAGCCTGTTTACCCCCGATCCGTTACAAACCCAAACAAAAATCCAGTTCAGCCCCGTCTCTTTCACCCGCAGTCAGGCTGCAGAAGGCCATGACGATTCTTATGAAAGGCCATGAAAGAAAATTGAGGATATCCCTGGATTTGTGTAAAATATCAAGAGAAAAGAGGAGCGATACAAATGGACAATCTCTGGTCTTCTATCCTGTATGCGCTGGTTGGTGCTTTAATCGGTGCAGTCATTACTTTCTTCCTGACCAAGCGCAAGTTTGAAAAGGACCTGAAAGAAAACCCGCCAATCAATGAGAAAATGATCCGTGCCATGTATCTTCAGATGGGAAGAAAACCTTCTGAAGCGCAGGTTCGCCAGATCATGAAGACACTCAATCAAGGCAACGGAAAGAAAAAGAAGTAACAGAATTCAGACGAATTTATTTTCAGGAGATCTTCGGATCTCCTTTTTCATTAGGGAAAGTATTGTAGTCAAGGAACGTGACGTAAGTGTCAAACAATCGACGGGTATACGCGAGACTGAATATTAGATACGCTA